>NZ_JBPQTO010000008.1:0-73244 GCF_051386375.1 Actinoplanes sp. URMC 104
TTAGTCCATGATCCGCCGGGCATGGCATGAGACGCCTCGCTGGGACTATCCCGCTATCGCGAGAGGTATGTCAGTCGAGAGTCTCAGGTATGCCTGGCGAATCTCTGTTGGCGTCCGCCAAAGTGCCCGAGCCATCCGCTCGATCTGGGGCCGATCAATAATCTGTTGCGGGTCGATCTCGGCACCCCCGTCGCCGTAGCGGGTGAGCAAGTCACGCTCGAATTGGTTACGCAACTCGTTTCTATAGATGCCCATCCATTCACGGCGGACCGACCGGGACGGCGCAGTCAGTCCAATCCGCATCAGCCGCTGCGCGTGCGGGTCGCCCAGCCGGGCAAGCGGCCCGATCAGCGACCATCGGGCAGCAGCGGTCAGGTCGCCGTAGCTGCGTCGTAGCTCGGCCATGGGTGCAGCTTCGCCGAATGAGGCGAGGGCCCAGGCTGCTGTTTCCCGAAGGTAGTAGTTCGGATGATTGAGTAGCCTGCTGAGCGGTTGCTGAGCCATTCGCGCGTCGAGCCGGACGATGGCCCCGACGACTGCCACGCGCACCCACGGCGACGGGTCGTGCTCAAGTCGATCAATGAGTAGCGGAATCGCGGCCCGGTCGTTTAACCCAGCTACCGTGCGTGCTGCTTCCCGGCGCACTGCGCTTTCCGGATCGGTCAACGCTGTGCGGAGCGGCGCCTTCGGCACGGCGAGTTGCGCCCGCCGGAACTCGCGCACCGCGACTTGCCTGACCGCCGAGTGCGGGTCGTCGAGAGCGTCGGTCAGTAGCGGTATTACGTCTGGTCCTTCGATTCGGGACAAGGCCTCGAGGGCGGTCGCGCGCCGGCTCCCATACAGATCGGACAACTTGGCGTGCAGATACGGTGCGGCGGTCCGCGCGCCAACGACCCCAAGCGTCCACATCGCCGCCTCGCGTACCCGCTTGTCTGGGTCATCCAGATATCGAATCAAATGCCCGATTGCGCCGTCGTCGTCCAATGACAAGAGGGCATTACGCCGTACCAGCGGATGTGAGTCGGCCAGCAGTGGCAGCAAGTCGTCCACGCGACCCGGCGAGGCGACTTGGCCGATCGCGTCGGCGGCCGCGGCGCGCACATGCGGATGCGAGTCGTCAAGAAGAGTCCGCAACGTCGGCCGGCAGGCGGGGACGGCGCCCGCCGCGAGGGCGTCCGCGACAGCGCGGCGAACTCGGGGTGCTGGATCCGCCGGTCTGCCTGTCAGAACCGCAACGACGTGTTCAGATGCCAGATTACCGAGTGCGATCGTCGCTTGGCGGCGAACCTCTGGCTGTGGGTCATCGAGCGTGTTGGCCAGCGGTTCGATTGCTCGGTCGTCGAGCAGCAAACCTAGGCCCTTCGCGGCGTGTATCCGTTCTAACGCGTCTTCCGCGCGCAGCGAGCGGACGAGTCCAGAGAAGGTGCCGGGTCCGATGCCGACATCGCCTAACGACTCTACCGCCGCCGCACGCACACTTGGATCTTGGTCCTCAGCTAGACGGCGGAGAGTGCCGGCGATTGTCGAACGGCCGCACGGTTGGCGCAGAGCCAGGGCGACGCCGCGACGTACCTGGGAAACTGGATCATGGCTTGTCGCGATCAACAGGTCGCGAGCGCGGTCCTCGTCGTATTCTTTCATGCTCAACGCTGCAGCCTGACGTACCTGGGGATAGGGGTCACGAAGGCCCATTGCAAGCATATTGAAATCCGCGTTGGTGCACGCTGAGTTTATTGCCTTCATTGCCGCGGCCCGGACCGTAGAGTCCTCGTCGGCGGCCAAGCGTCTATTTGCCGCCAATGCGGACTCGCCGTCGAACTGGGACAAGGCGTCTGCCAATTTGGCGCGGACTTCGGCGGATTCATCCGCGACCAAACAGGCCAATTTCCGTGCGGCCTCATCGTCGCCGATGTACTCGTTCGCCCAAACGGCCTGTCGGCGCGTTTCGGGCGCGCTCGAAGCCAGCGCGGACTCGATCACTGTCCGATCTTCCAGGTCAGCCTCCATGAGCTGGCCAAGGGCGAGCACCGCCCACTCGGCGCCCGGAAACGTAGCGTTCCTCGTTAGAAATCGGCGCACAGTGTCGAGCGCTCGGCGGTCGGGTATCTGGTCGAAGGTGAAAAAGGCCCATGGGGCGGTCGATTCGGGCAAATCGTCGAACGCGTCCACCAGCGGGGGCACGACGCGATCGTCTCCTATTCTGCGCAGGGCGTCGAGGACACGTTCCGGCAGGCTATTGTCCGGCGACTGAAACCGCTGCAGGAGAGGATCGACTGTTGTCGAGTCGCCAATCGTGCCGAGTGCCCGTATTACCTCGGAACGCACGCTGCTTGCCGGATCGTCCAGCGCTGCGATGAGTTCGCCAGCAGTGGTGGTGTCGGCCAACGCGCCGAGGGCCGATGCGGCAGCTGCCCGAACGTTCGGTGCTGCATCGCCAAGTGCAGCCATCAGCGCCGATCTGGACGCGGAACTGCCGAGTGCGAGCAGGCCTGAGGCAGCGCTTTCGCGGACCTCGACCTCACGGTCAACGAGTGCTGCCAGAAGGATTGGCAGGACCGCCTCTTGGCCGACGTAACCAAGTAGCCGAACTGCCTCACTTCGCACCGCCGTGGCGTGGTCCTGAGCGATCTTGCCGAGCACGCCAGCCGCGTCTGGCCATCGGCGCGGACCCACCGCGTCGATGAGGGACAGCAGGGTGCTTCGCTCCTGCGCGCTGGTAGGCGCGAGCGAGACTACTTGGTCGATGGCTTCGTCAGACGGCCACCAGCCGCCTCCCGACGGGGGCTGCGTCATAGCCATAGCCCAGGCGACTGCTGCGACGACGATTGGATCCGGGCGCTTCAGAAGAGCCAACAAGTCGGCGGTCGGGAGCATGATCGGATCGTCATACTCGCTGGTCATCTGAGCGAACACCAAGGCGGCGACGAGCGGCTGATCGCCGTCCGCCCGGAGGCCGGTTAGCAGCGCAGCTTGGCGTGCTGTCAGATCATGACCACTGGCTGGCCGAAATGCCTGGCCGATCAGCCGCCCCAGTAATGGCACCGCCCCCGGGCCGCGCAGCCGTAGCTCCGCAAGCAGATGATCGCGCAGGCTGGATGACCATGTTGTGCGGCTAAGAGCGTTGATTGCCATGGCTTCGGGTGAGTCTGGGCGCGCGTCGGCGGGTACAGCCCGCACCAAGGCGTGCAAGATGGCGCCGACCACGTCGATGCCGGCGTTCGGTTCGTCTTCGAGGCAGCGGGCGGCCAGCACTGGATATTCGGCCAACACGGTGCCCAGCAGCCTGTCCACGTCGTCGCCGTGGCACAGTGACACGCACAGCCGGATCACCTCTTGCCAGGTGTCCTCCGAGTCGTCCCGGACTCTTGCTCGCGCGGCCAGGCGGCCAACCCGGGCGGCCAAGTCCTCGCCGCGGTCACGACCCGGGAAGTGGCCCTGCACCATGGCCTGGGCGGTTAGGTATTCCTGAAAGGTCAGGTGCCGGAACTCGAAGAGCGGCACTAACCGGCCCGCCCGGCGTACGTGACCCTTCTCGATCACGAGGCTGGTGCGGCGCTCCAAAAGGCGGAGAAAGTCGGCCGGATCGTGTCGTTGGAGCGGTCGCAATTGGGGATACTCGGTGCGGATCTGTTCCAGCAGCTCGAGCATCTCATCCTCGGTCAGCTGCTGTGCGCCGCGATCAGTCATCGCGTACGCCAGATATTGCAATTGCGGGTCAGCTTCTCGCGGGCTGATCGGGTCATCTACCTCGGATCGCCAAGAAAGGAGCACCCGGACGGCGTGCCCGTAGAGGTCGGCCCTGTGGTCGGGCAACTTTCCCACGCTCCGCTTGACTAGAGCTAGCGTGGTCAGCAGCATCGGATTGTTGGTCAGCTGCTCGACCCGGTCGGTGCCGTGTACGTCCGCGATGAGCTCGTCGGCCGCCGCTTTGCGGCGTTCGGGCGGCTCGGTGACTGAGCACCAGCGCCGGATGAAGTCGTCTTTGGCGGGCCTGTCCAGTTCCGTGATTTCGACGTGCTCGAAGCCGCGGCCGATGGTGTGGCTCATCTCCCGGTAACCGACGATGCGGCTGGTGATCACCATTGGTGCTCTCGGCCGTGAGAGGTGAATGCGTTCGAGCGACTCACAGAATCGAGTCCGGGAACGCGCGTCGCTGATCTCGTCGAGGCCGTCTACAAGAACTAACGCGGTGCCGGCGGCCAGCCGCGCGTCGAGGTCGGTGCGCATCGCCTCAATCTCCGCGGGAGACAGCTCGGCTCGTCGAAGGGTGTGTAGCAGAACATCCTCGAACGTGCCGTCAAGTTGTGCCGGGCCGAGGTCCCGGCAGCGCACCAGAATCGGCAACCAGTCCTTGTCAGGTAGGGTGTCGACTCCAGGTAAGTCGTGCCAGGCTGGGTCGTCGCGAAGGCGCAATAAGTAGGCGGTGGCCATCCATCGGAGCAGCGTCGTCTTGCCGGACCCTGGGTGGCCGAGGACCACTAGCCGACGGGCTGCCTCGAGCCGGACACCAGGAGGCTGAGCCGTGGTCTCTACACGGGCGCTCTGCACCGGCCCGCGAATCCGACGCGGACCGGTTAAGGCAGGGTGTTGTTCTCGCGCGCCGGGTGCCGACGGAGGGGTCGCGTCCGGTTCGGTATCCGCTCGCACAGTCAGCGGAAGAAAGAGATTACGCAGCGCCAGTTCTTGAGTGGCGAGGCGGCGGTCGGCAGGGAGGTTGGCAAGGTTGATGATGTCGGTAGTGCCTAAGAGTAAGTCGCGGTAGCGGCGTACGGCCGCCATGCCATCACTCGCCGGGGGCGTCGCGATGGAACTTATGGGGTAATGCCGCAGTAGTGCAGTGACTACCGCCTCGAGGGCGCCGGCCGGGTCACGCCAATACTGTGCGATCTTGCCGTCTAGTGAGAGAGGTTGCAGGTAGGCGTCTTGTTCGATGGCGACCCCGTAGACAGGTGTCTCCAGATTCATGCCGCGTGCGGCGTTCACCACGCGGTGCGCCCAAGGAGTTCCCATCGCGCGGATCGTGCCGCACAGCACAATCGGAGCGCCGACCGACAGCGCACGGCTCACCTCTTCGATGATGCTGTCACCGACAAGAACGGTGCCGGCGTGCACGACGGCGTATCCGGCGGCGGTGATCGAGTCGGCGAGGGTCTCGGCGTACTGCTCGTCACCCGCGGCGTGTGCAATGACGACAGGTCGACTCATCGAATCGCCGCGAGCAGTTGACGAATGCCGGCGTCCCAGTTCCTAACGAGATCGGCGTACTTGATGTCGGCGAGGATGGCGGGAACGGCGTTGCCGGTCAACCGCACCGGAAGAATCTTGACGGGTTGCCCGTCGAGCTGGCGAGCCAGGGTGGACATCCACTCCCGGCTCATCCACGGGGACTCCACTCCTGAACTGGAGTAGCAGAGGATCAGGTACGCCGTTGCGCTCAAGCCGGTGGAGATGCGCTCGACGATGGAATCGCCGAGGTCGATCCGCCACTCGTCGAACCACACTTCGTGGCCGGCGTTGCGGACCTCTTCCGCCAACCGGCGCGCCGCTGGCGCGTCCGCCAACCGATAGCTGACGAAGGCCTCGGCCATGTACGCCCCCACGAAGCTGATCGGTGTCGGACCGTCACGCTACCGGTACCGCGGGTGCCCGGCCAGCCCTGTCGAGGCGGCAGTGCGGGCAGAGGCCTGCCACCTCTCGTTCGTGGCACGCGGCGCGCTCGAGGCGGATGAAGGCACATCCTTGGTGGTGCGGGTCAAGAATGTGTCGCGTTGACGCCCCGGTACCGGGTTCCGGGAGATGCGCGCTCTGCGTCTCCGCCGGAAGCGTGAAGGCAAGCCACCGACCCAGTCGCTGGATGCTGGGGCGCGTTCCTCTTCGTACACTCGCAACGCGAGGGAGGCTGCCCATGCCCCTGTTGTTCATCAGCTACAGCCGGCACGATATGGCCGCCGCGGTCGAGGCCCGCGAACGTCTGATCGCGGCCGGATTTACCTGCGTGTTTCACGACGTCGACCCAGAAGAGGGCATCCCGACCGGCGCTGACTGGGAACGTACACTCTGGTTTGAGCTGCGGCGTTGCTCGGCAGTTGTCTTCCTCAGCAGCCAGCATGCGATTTCTTCACCATGGTGTCTCGCCGAGTTGGCCGTGGCTCGCTCCTCCGGCAAGCCCATCTTCCCCGTGGCTCTTGATGGTGCGCTGCCTCCGCTGCTGAGCGACACCCAAGCGGCCGTCGCCACCGGCGGCCTACCGACGGCGGTGCAGCGACTTCTCGCCGCAATGCGCCGCGCGGGACTCGATCCCAACGACTCCTTTGCGTGGGACCAGACCCGGCCGCCGTACCCCGGGCTGAAAGCGTTCGAGGAAGTCGATGCTGCCGTGTTCTTCGGCCGCAAGGACCAGGTGCAGCGGTTGCACGACATGCTGCACCCGCCGCTACAAACCCGCGGACGCGTTGTCGCTGTCGTCGGACCATCCGGTAGCGGCAAGTCGTCGCTGGTCCGGGCAGGCTTACTGCCCAAGTTGCGCCGCGACCGGCAGTGGCTCGTGGTTGCGCCGCTGGACCGCGACGGGCCGCTGCTCGAGCGGTTAGCACGAGGCCTAGCCCGAATCGGCGGACGCAATGACTGGCGTCCCATCGCTCGAGCCGTCGACAGCGGCGGCGCCGAGGCGTTAGCGACTATCCTGCGCGACCTTCGTGACAAGCCGGCAGCCACAGCCGCAATCTTGGAGCGCCCGAATCGGGTCCTTGTCGTGATCGACCAAGCGGAGGAGCTTGTCACGCACGCCGCGCCGGCCGAAAGCGGCGCGTTCCTGCGGCTGCTGCACGAGGCGGTACATGCCGGCACCCTGCTGTGGGTGGTGTGCACCGTACGGTCGGAGTTCCTCAGCGCGGCGCCTGAGCATGCCGTCCTGACCGAATTCGTCGACGACTCGATGCTGCTGGGTTCCCTTCCGCCCGAGCGGCTGACCGATGTAATCGGCGGCCCGGCACGGCGGGCCGGTTTGCACATCACGCCGGACCTCATTGCTCGGATCGCCGCCGACACGGCGGGAGGCGATGCGCTGCCGCTGCTCGCCTACACGATGCGGCTGCTCGCCGACCGAGCCGGACCCGGCGGTGAGATCACGCAGGACGGCTACGACCGGCTCGGCGGCGTCGTTGGGGCGCTGCGCCAAAACGCCGATACGGTTCAGGAAGCGCTGACACGCCAAGGCCTTGCCGAAGACATCCTGCCGACGCTGGCCGCGCTGGCCGCGGTCGAACGAACAGGTGAGCCCATTCGACGGCGGGTTCCTCTCGCTTCCTTCAATCGCAACGGGCAGCATGTGCTCTCCGCTTTTGTTGACGCCCGGCTCGTCAGCCGCGGCACCGACGCGAACGGTGACGTCGTCGTCGAAGTCACCCATGAGGCCCTGCTACGGCAATGGGAGCCGCTGCGTGACGCCATCGAAGCCAGCCGCGCTGATCTTCGCCTCGAAACCGACCTGATTCGCTGGGCCGAGGAGTGGCGGCACGCCGGCACGGACAAGTCCTTCCTGCTCACCGGTGAGCGCCTCACCGCGGTGAATCGATGGGCTGAGGCACACCTGGACGCGTTCGCGCGGCTGCCCGACGCGAGAGAATTTGTTGAAGCGTCGCGAAGGGCGTCCCTGGAGGAACGCGGCGAGCGGGCGGACCAGGCCGCCGTTTGGGCACAGCAGCTAGCGAGCCGTGATCTGAACCTGGCCACGGCCGTTGCCGCAGCGGCCGTGGCGGAACTCGCGCCCACGCAGGCTTCTGTGCTGACGTTGTGGGGCTTAGGTGCCCAACCGGTAGCCACATCACTGCCCGTCGCCCACACCGCGCCGGTGTGCTCAATGGTCTGGATGCCGGACGGGCGCCTCCGCACTCTCGACGAGCAGGGCAAGGTCTGCACGTGGATGGACGGTCACCGCACCCAGGAGTGCCGATTGAGTGACCCAGCAATGGACCGGACCGGCGTCCTCAGCCGGAACGGCAGCTACGTGGTCGGCGCCACTGAACGAAATTCTGCTGGAGTGTGGCGGGTCGACGATGAAACCTACCTTGGCGGCAGGGAAGCAGGTTACGTCGATGAGCAACGACTTACCTGGGCGAATGATGAGAGATTCGCAATCTCACTCAGTTCGCTGAGTGTCGACGTGTACACCATCGAAGACAGCCAGCCGATGCACCATGTGTCGTTCGATGTGCGGCAGTTCGAAGGCGTAGCGTTTTCCGCGGATGGTGACTACCTTGCCATCGCCGCCTCGGGCCAAGTACGCATCTACCGCAGCGACAACCCCACCACGCCGACCGCCAAGATCAGACTCCGTGGTGAACTCGTCCGCATGGCGTTGGCGCCGGCCGGTAAGTTCCTCGCCGTGCTGGCTCGCGCTCGACCGGACCGGCTAGGTGACGGCCTCACCCTCACCATTCATTCCGGAAACGGACGCAAGAACGCCAGTTGGCACGTTGATGGCATCGACTCGCCGGTCGAGTGGTCACCGGACGGCACGACGGTGGCGTATGTGCAAAGAGATGACGTGGAGCACTACGTAGAGCTGCGCAAAATCGGCTCAAGTCGGATGGTGCACCGGCGCGTCGATGGCAACCCGAACCATCTCGCGTGGAGCCGCGACGGACAGCAAATCGCGATGGACCACATGACGGGCAGGCTGGCTGTCTGGATGCCAGACGACGACCGACTCGAGCACCTGCCTGGCGGAAGACTGCGTGTTGCCCGCTGGTCCGGGACGTCATCTGCGGTCGCTGTCACGGCTGTGCAGCGACCGGTGCGGATCATTGACTCCCAAGGCACTATACGCGAGTTGCCTGCTTCCCCAGAGGGCAGCCGCATCGAAGTCGGCTGGTCACCAGACTCGTCTATCCTGGCGATCGCCGACTTCGATGGCATGAAGATTTACAGCGACGTCGGCAAGCCCGGGCTGCAGTTCGGACCTCAGCAAGGCGAGGTGGGGGCCTTTGATTGGGCGCCAGACGGCAGCCGCATCGCCCTCTCGTGCTGGCACTTCAACCAGACCGAACCGACGGTCGTCTCGCTGTGGAGCGTTAAAGACGGCGCGATGCTCAAGGTGATGGCGGGGGAGCCCGACTCGCGCAACGTCGCCTTCTGCCCTGACGGGCGGCGTATCGCCGGAACGACCAAGGACGACACTGTCCTCATATGGGATGCCGAATCCGGCGCGGTCCTCAACCGCTGGTTCGTCGGTGCAGGGCTCATCACAGCGCTGGCCTGGGCGCCGAACGGGCGGTACCTCGCCGCAGGCTCTCACCACGACACCCATCTTTGGGACACCGTGGCAGCAGCCGGTTATGCCCGCACCGGATACCCGCAGGACGTCAACGCGATCTGCTGGTCACCGGATTCCGCCTACCTGGCGGCCACCGACGGGCAACGAGTCACAATCTGCCGATGCTTTGACGGCCGACCTCTCACTGCTCTACAGGTACCGTCCACCGCCGGAATGGTTGACCTGTGTTGGACTGACCACCTGACCATGACGCTCGAAGACGGCGTCGTGCTTCGTTGGATGATCCCCCTGGACGACCCGCCGACGGATCTCGACACCGAGGCGCGGAACCGGCTCACTGCAGAGGACAGACAGCGTTACCGCTTGCCGGTCGACACAGACCGCGAATAGCACGGCGAAGCTGCAGCACGCCGAGGTGGCGACGACAGCCAACGACTCCGGCCTGGTTCGACGCGGTCGTCTGCGGGGTCCGGACATCTCTTGGCACCACAACAGCCAGGCGGCGCGGATCTAACAGCCAGGGGACGCGGATCTGATCAGCGAAGACATGGAGATCATCGACCTGCCGGGCGACCGGCATTCCGATCGACATTCGTCGTTGCAGCGGTGGTCCCAAGCGCGGGCATGCGCCCGTGGGTGAACCACTCGCTGCCATGCATGCCCGAGTAACGCACACGTATCGGTGTTCTGAGCCGTGGTGAGTCTCCACTGACCGGCCGCCTCGGCACGCCGGCCAACAGTCGCGCCTTCGTGGAATTTCGTGCCGGGCTCAACTGCGCCTCTAGCTTGAATCTCGTCAAGTCTTGTCAAGGTGCAGGCACACTCGAAGGACGCGCCCCGTATCCGGCAGTCACAGTCGTCTTGTGCCTGGAAGCTCGAGGACCCTCCGTTTCAGGATCTCCGCTCTCCGCCGCTGCGGTCCGGGTGATGGGATGGCAGCCCCTCAACCACTCACCCAGAGGCCCGCTCGACAGTTGCAGCCGTTCCAGGTTTTGAGATCCCGGCCCGAGGCGTTGAAACCGACGCAAGATCTGCGGCGGTCGCAGTGCCGTCAAAACGACTGTTCACCGGTGAGGTGAGGAGGTGAGGTGAAGCGCGCGCCCCCCGAAAGCTACAGAGAACTCTGGCGGCGTGTCCGGTCAGATGTCGCCCGAGTCGGAGGCGCCAATCGAGATCGGCTGAGGTCTTCTACCGCATCCGCACTTGGCCCGTCAGGAGGCGTGTTCAAAAAGAAAGATCTGGGTGAATTGCGCCAATGGGGCGAAATGCTGGACGCGAGGGCCGGCTTCGCGAACAATCTGACCGCAGCTCCACAAGTTGACAATATGTAAACCCGAAGCGGCGTCGCCCACCGCAGACTGTTGGTCGAGCAACCTGGCAAACAGGGCTGGCAGTCGACACCAAGGAGGCAGCACCAGCCAACCCGCCGATCAATACCAGTCACCGAACTAGTCGCTTGACGCGCACTCACGACGAAAGCGATGGGACGACGCCCGGATCCCCAGAGACGGGGACGGCCCGCTTGGCAGAGCGGGCCGTCGTGCCGCATCCCGCCACACGAAGCAGTCGCATGCATGACGACAAGGAGTACGACGTGTCCACCGTATCCACCTCATCCGGTCAACACCAGAAAGAACCAGATCACCGACCCACCGTCATCAAAAAAATGCTCGCCATAGCAGGCAGCGGCATACTAATCATCCTGAGTGCTGTGGCGACCGGTGCTCTCGCCGGCGGCTTGGCATACGCGGCGCTCATGCTGCTCGGCATTCTGGTCCTCGGCGTTGTCCTCGCCGTGGTGATCTACACCGTCCGCCGGTAGGCGGCCAGCGGGCTGGCAGGCCCCGGCTGGCCGGCCCGCGGCGCCCCACCCGTTCCCCGGACGCAGTAGCACCGCTCCATCGCGCTCGGAACAGGGGGCCGCGATGCCAGCGTCCGCGTCACTCGACGCCCATGATCGATACTCTGGGCATGGCGACCTATGCCCAGTGGTATTAGCCGGGCGAGAACATCTGGGGCTACGGCGAACTCGACGACGAGCGATGGCCCACCCGTCACATCGAGGTACGCGCGCAAGACGAGATGGTCCTGGCCGCCGCGTCTCTGCCCGAAGTTCTCAGAGCGCGGAACTCGGGCGGCGCGGACGCTGTTATCGCCTATGTACATCGGTACGGCATCGTGTCCGAGACGCCCTTCCTGGTAGATACCCGCCGACGGTGAGCCGGCCATCGAGCCGATCACAGCAAAGACGTTCGACCGGCTGTGGGAGCACGGTCGCCAGGCCCGCAAGAGCGTCCACGATCATCGTTGCGTATAGGCAAGGACAGCCGATGCCTGGTGGCGCGGAAACTCACCGACACGACTCCCGGCCCGAAGTCGGTGACGTTGAGCCTTGGTTGCAACCGGCACTCGAGCACCGCTGAGGGCCCTGATGCCGATCGCTATCCGCTTCGCCCACCGCTCAGGTGCCGGCGCAGTTCACGGGGATGAGCTAGCAGGACCAACAGGTGCAGGAATACGAGCATCGCGAGATCCGGTGGAACTGCACCGTTGTGTGCTGCAAGAAGCAGGTTGGTCTCCTGCACCGACCCGGCCTTCTTGGCGCCGTGTCCGTGGGTCGCGTTGCGCAGCAGCTTGACGTAGCGGGCAGCCGCCCGCTCCCGGGTACCGAGGGCAGCCGCGTCGAGGAAGAAGCCCTGCTGCAGGTCCTGTAGGGCGACGACGCCGCGCTCCGCGAGCGGGAGCAAGACCGCGGCCGCTGGGGCAGGTATCGATTGCTGCAGGCCAGCGAAAACCTTCCGGACATGTGTGAGCTCGCACAGCGTCTCGATCGGTTTGCCGGTCATGCGCTCAAGCGTGTCCATGACCGTGAAGAAGAGCACCATCTGCGCCCGCACGTCGCGATGGAGGGTGAGCATGGTCGCCACACGCGCGAACAGCTGCTCGGCAGTCATCAGCGCCTGGTGGTGCGCGGCCGGGTCGTAGGTGTCTGATGCGTCGGCGAACACCACAGGATCGCTGAGGACGCCGAAGAATTCGTTCAGGCCGTTGGCCCACCACCGCACTGCGTTCCCGCAGGACGACGCCGCAAGCTGCGGCCGAGACCAGGTGGTGGCGCTGCGACTGAGATGCGGTAGCAGGTGCAGCATCTCGGCCGGTCCGCGGCGGGTTCCGGCGACTGTGGTCCCGAGGCTGAACAGGATTGCCCCGAACGATCGGTGGCCGGCAAAGCCCCAGACATCGGGCGTCAGCGAGCCGAGCAACGGTCCTATGTAATCGTCGAGTAAGTACAGGCCTCGTAGCATGTCCTGACCGCTCGCGAACGCTGGCTTGCGCTCGGCGAGGAGTTCGCTCAAATGGCGGGTCTGGCCCGAGCGCAGCTTCTCGTCGTAGCGCAGGCGCAGGAGGACGGCGGGCAGTTTCGTACGGTGCAGCAGCATTGGGTCGCGCTGCACAAGGTGAATACCGGCGTGCGCGAACGGCAGGACGGACGGGTCTCCCTCGAGTGTCGTGCTGGTCAGCGCCCGGTAAGCGTGCTCGATATGGTCGGGCAGTCGCGCGTGCGGGACGACGCTTGCCGTGAGTCTCAGGTGCTCGAACCGGTCGACGAGATCACCGGACGCGGCGGCCCGCCGGCCAAGCTCGTCGAGTTCTTGCGCGGTCGCAGGTTCTAGTACTCTGGACTCGAACCCGGTCCGCGCAGCCGCGCTCGCGAGGTCGGCAAAGGCGGGCTTTCGTTTGCCTGGACCGGCGATGGCCTGTTCGGTGACAAGACGCGGGCGTGTGCGGTGATAAGACTCGTCGGTACGGATTCGTATAACCCCGCCGACGTCGCGGGCATGCAGCCCGGCGGCGGAAAAGTAGCCCCGGGATGCCCCGCCCCAGAACCACGGCGGGATCTGGATCGTCACGAGCTTGCGCAGTGACGACTGCTGTCTCATGAGCGCAGGCTAGCGTGTACACCAGGGCCGAGTGAGTTCTTACTCATGCGACCTTCCCACCTTCTGGTGTCTTGGTAGCCGGAGCCCCAGACCGCCGTGCTGCGCCTGGAAGCCGTCGCGCCGGCGTCCCCGAACGTCCCGCTCGGCGACGCCGGTCCGGATGACATCATCCTGTCGCTCGGCACCGAGCAGTTGGCGCGCCTCGACGGCCGGTATCTGTCCACCGAAGTCGCCTCCGGCTTCACCGGCCGCATGCTTGCGTTGTCCGCTCCCACCGTCGCTGTCCACGTGCGCTCAGTGCAGTATCGCCCTCGCGACGAGTAACGCCACCACCGTTCCGGCGGGTCGCAGGGTTCCAAGCTGTGAGGTAAGGCGGATCATGGTCCTCGGGCTGCCGGTATCGGCCGCCGGCGTTCCACAACCTCGTGGCGTCGGCAACGCGTCGCCGCTCAATGACGGCGCGTCGGCGGTGCTGCCCGGCAGCGCGGACGCGGCCGGACGGATCGGCAGCGCGCCGATCGCCCGGATCGCCGACCGCGGGGTGACGGCGGTCGAGCCGCCGATGTTCGGCTACGCGCCGGTCGAGGCCGCCGGTCGCGCCCTGCGGCGAGCCGGGATCACCTGGGCCGACGTGGCCGCGGTCGAGCTCAACGAGGCGTTCGCGGTGCAGTCCATCGCCTGCGTCGACTCCTGGCTCCACGAGGGGCTGCGCGACCCTGAGATCGTCAACGCCCGGGGCGGCGCGATTGCCATCGGACACCCGCTCGGCGCCTCAGGCGGGCGCATCCTGGCCACACTTGCCGCCCGCCTGCAGGAGTCGGGCGGGCGCTGGGGCTTGGCCGCGATCTGCATCGGCGTCGGCCAGGCCCTCGCCGTGGCGCTGGAGAACGTGGCCTGACGGCGACGCTCGGCGACAGCATGGCCTCGTTCGCGAGAGGGGACACCAGATCCTCGCGCGACTGTTGCGTCGCGTGGGTGTCCCACCTATTGCAGGATTGACAATCTTTCGCCGCGAACGGGTACTTCCTCAGTCTTTGATGTGAACGGCATGCTGAGGCGGTGGAGGAAGGCCTGGCACAAGTTCTCGAGGCGCAACTGAGGCGCGGGCGACATCATCAAGGTGACGCCCTTTGGAACAAAGCTCGTGAGATCGCCGACCGACTTTTCGCCGATGTCGAAACGCTAAGGAACGAGGCGCTGAAGGGTGTAGCCATGGGAATCCACGTCCTTGCGCACGAGCAACTCGGCAGTCCTCCGTGCGACTCGGCCCGCGGTTGGTCGAGCACTCGTGCGACTGAATTACGGCGCCGGGTGGACAAACGTGGTGGAGGGCGGTCAGTCGTGGAAATAGCGACGGTTCTTCTGCATGACAACCTTGCAAGTGGGGGCACCATGAAGGTGAGTGAAGCTTTCAAGTATGCCGTCATGCTGTCGCGATAGGCGCGTTCCGGCCGAGGGATGCTGCGGCAGTGAGGCCGGCTGAGCGGATCAGCGCTCGGGCAACCGTCGAAGTCACAACGCTGGGCGGGTCAGCGTGGCGCCGATGGCGTCGAAGCATCGGATGGTGTCCTCCAGCATCGTGGGCGCCTGGGCGTCGGGCCAGGACGACAGCTTTGCGGCGACGGTCGCCGTGGCCGGGTTGACGTAGAGCATCTGTCCGTAGATGCCGAGGCACAGCAGGACCGGCCCGGTGTCGCGAGGCAGGAACCAGAACTGGTTGCGGTACCAGCCACCGGGAAGGTAGGGCCCGGACGCCGACTCGGCGAACGCGCCGAGAACATCAGCGTCGACGTTCCAGGAAGCGTTCAACCATTCCGAGGGAACGACGACGCGGTCCTCCACCTTCCCGTCCGCCAGCAGCATCAGGCCGAAGCGAGCCAGGTCGCGGGTGGTGGAACACATGCCGCCGTCGTGGACGGCCGTGCCGACGCCGTCGCACGTGATCTCCGCGTCCTTCTCCGCCCCGATCGGACCCCAGATGAGCTCGGCGATGAGGTCCGCCATCCGCCGGCCCGCGGCTCGTTCGCACACCCAACCCAGAACGTCCGTCTCGCAGGACCGATACTCAAAGACACCGCCGTGATCACGCGCCTGTGTCAGGGTCGCCAGGTAGGCGTACATGGACTGGGGAAGATCGATGCGGGTCTTCGGCCGCCAGCCCATCGCCTCCTCGATGACCCGGACTTCGGCGTCGAGATCGGTGTACTGCTCGCTGAACTTGATTCCGGACCGCATGTCGAGCAGGTCGCGGATGCGGGCGCCGCGGTATCCGCTGACGGCGAGTTCGGGAATGTGGTCGGTGACAGGCTGGTCGAGGTGTACTACGCCCCAGGAGACCAGGTTCGCCACCACGCATCCGACCACGGACTTGGACATGGACATGAGCAGGTGCGGGGTGTCGGACCGGGTCTCGCCGTGATAGCGCTCCAGGACCACGCGGCCGCGGTGCACGACGAGCACCGCATCGGTGAAGGTGTCCTCGAGGACGTGATCCACGTCGGTGACGGTGCCGGCCAGACCGCGTACCGCTACTTCACCCACCGGTTGAGGATCGACGACCAACGCCGTCGGCGGGCTCGTTCCGCGGCGGATCCGTTGCGTCGGAACGACCTCCCGCAGATGGGAGAACGACCAGCGGTTGTACGGCGGATCCTGCCAGTTGGCCAACGTCACCTGTGCACCTGGGACCGGGGGAAATCCTTGCATGAGCATGGCGGTGGCGAGCCCTTCAGCGGGGAGCGGCCTCGGTATCGGCAGCTTCGTGGTTGTCCCACCGGCTCAGCGCCGACTGGGTGAAGACGGAGAAGCCGGCTCGGGGTTCGTACCCGTGGATCTCCTTGACGTCGAGCTGGGCGATGAACTCCAGAATCTCGCCGGAGATCAGCTGCCCGGGGACGAGGATCGGGAATCCGGGCGGGTACGGCACGACGAAGGTGGTCGACACCAGGGAGTCGCCCTTGGCGAGCATCTCGCTAGCGGTGGCGAGGTCGACGTGCTCCCGGTCGGCCTCCTCATAGCTGGCGTAGTAGGCGCTGCGCATGTCGCCGGCCGGAGATTCGGGCCGGCTGCGGAAGGCAGGAGCGAAGGCGCTGAAGTTGGGCAGCGACGGCAGATCGCGGGTGACGGCATCGACCCTGCGCTGATAGGACTGACGGGCGACGCGGCTGGCATTGGCGTGACTGGCGCTGATCTCGAAGGCGACACGCTGCAGAACGTCCAGCAGGTACTGCACGCTGGACCAGGTGACGCCGATGGTGAAGTTGAGCAGAACGGTGTTGATCGATGTCTTGTTGATCTGAATGCCCCACCGGTCCATGAGGACGTCCTGGCGGAACTCGAAGCCGTTCATCCCGGTGTCGCCGACGTACAGGGTGACGCGGGTCGGGTCGAGGACGAACTCGGCGTGCTGCCAGGCGTCGTCCCACTTGGCCAGGTCGGCCTCCTCGATGCGCTCATAAGACGTTCCGGCCGAGGCACGGAACTTCTCCGGGACGAGGTCCGCCTCGTCGAGGATGCGGAACCATTGACTGATCACCGGGTCGCGAGCGACACGGTGGCGGAAGGCGAGGGCCATCCGGTACGCCGTACGAACCAGCTCGAATCCCTCGAGGTCGACCTGCCGGCGGGCGAGGTCCAGGGACGCGGTGAGCTCCTGGTTCGGCGAGGTCGAGGTGTGGGCGAGGTACGCCTCGTAGAACGGCTCCCGGGCGAGCCGGTCGAAGTCCTGGTCCCAGATGTGGATCATCGAGCCCTGGCGGAGCGCGGACAGGGACTTGTGGGTGGACTGAGTGGCGTAGACCCGCACACGGGCCAGATCGGGGTCGGCCATCAGCGGGTGCGCGGACAGTTCGGCCGGATCGATGCCGTCCATGCTCGCCCGCCAGCGCTCGTACTCCTCGCGGTACTCGGCGCCGGCAAGACGTTCCTGCAGGCTGCGGGCGGCAGGCATGGCGGTGCGCTGGCGGGCGTAGGGAACCGCGGTGGCGAACGCGTACCACGCCTCATCCCACAGGAAGCAGATGTCCGGTTTGATGGCCAGGACCTCTTGCATGACCTGCAGCGGGTTGGCAACCACGCCGTCGAACGTGCAGTTCGTCAACAGCAGCATCCGGACGCGGTCCAGTTCGCCGATCGCTTCGAGGTCGAGCAGAGCCTGCTTGATCGTCGCCAGCGGCACCGCCCCGTACATGGCGTATTCGGGCAGTGGGTACGCGTCCAGATAGACGGGCTGGGCGCCGGCCAGCACCAGGCCGTAGTGGTGCGACTTGTGGCAGTTCCGGTCGATCAGCACGATGTCGCCCGGCCGGGTGAGCGCCTGGACGACGATCTTGTTCGCGGTCGAGGTGCCGTTGGTGGCGAAGTAGGTGTGCTGGGCGCTCCAGGTGAACGCGGCCTTGGTCATGGCGTCGCGGATGCTGCCGTGCGGGTCGAGCAGGGAGTCCAGCCCACCGGCGGCCGATGAGGTCTCGGCCATGAAAATGTTGCGGCCGTAGAAGTCGGCCATGTCGGCCAGTGTCCGGGAGTTGAAGACGCTGGCGCCGCGAGCGACCGGCAGGGCGTGGAACTGCCCGGTTGACGAGTCGGCGTAGGCGCGCAGGGCGTCGAAGAACGGGGCACGATAGCGGCGGCGTAGCCCGGCGATGATGGTGGAGTGCAGGTCGGTGGGGTCGTTGAGCCGGTAGAAGGTCCGGTTGTAGGCGCGCGGTGTGCCGGTGCCGCCGGCGGCGATCGACTCTCCGTGCAGGGAGTACAGGTCGATGTGCGGGCGCATCTCGCGCAGCGCTTCACCGGCCTCCTCCCAGTCGTAGTGTTTGGTGGTGCGGGCGGTCCAGTCGTCGACCTGAAGCAGCGCCGACGCGAGGGGAGTGCGGCGCTGCGAGCGCAGGGGAAGGTCGTGGCGGATGACGGCCGCCTGGATGTCGCCGTTGAGGGCGACCGCAGTGATGGCTTCCTCGATGCTGTCCACAGTCAGCACGCCGTACACCGTGTCATCGGACGGGAGGCGCATTGCCTCCAGAGCCTGGCGCAACGGCTCTCGCGCAGTCTCCTCCGTGTGGTCCGCCAGCAGCACAGTGTGGTACTGCCGGCGGGCCTGGGTTCCCGCGGGCTCACGATCGGGTGATCCGGCACCGGCGTTCAGCAGGGCGGCGCGGTCGCCGTAGGTGCTCAACAACTGGGCGGTGCGGGTCACCTCGTCGGCCAGCCTGCCGAAGTGGGCCTCAGCCATGAGCTCTCGTAGCCGGCGCAGTCCCGCCTCGCCCGGATACAACCAGTACCGCTCGTATGCGTCGAGCTGGTCGAGGAGTCGAGCGACGTGAGCTGCGTCGGTTGTCGTGTCCCGGCCGGCGTCATGCAGGGCGGCCAGCCGCCGACAGGTTTCGTCGAGGGCCTGCCAGACGTCCAGGCGCCGGTACGCCGGATTTGCCAGCGCGGCCATGGTGGAGACGTGGAGCCGGTGCGGGCGGTACGGCTGGATCGGCATGTGCTCACCCCTGGGGGACGGAATCGGTGTCAGCGGCCGGGTGTGGTCAGGAGGTCGCTCAGGACGGCGGTGAGAGCGTGCGCTCCGACTTCGGCGTCGGCGGCCTCCACGTGCTCGCTCGGTGAATGGGAGACACCGGTGGGGTTACGGACGAACAGCATCGCGGACGGCCGGACGGCGCTCAGGACACCAGCGTCGTGGCCGGCGCCGGTGGCCAGCAGTGGTGCTCCAGGCAGTGACGCGCTGAGGCGAGCGTTCAGGCCGTCGTCGAAGTGGACGGTCGGGCTGAGCGATTCCTGCGCCAGTTCGGCCGTGCAACCCTCCGCGGCGGCGACGACCTCGGCACGCTGCCGGACCGCCTCCACGATCGCGGTGGTCACCGCGTCGTCGGGATGACGCACGTCGAGCCACAGATCGACTCGTGAGGCGATCACATTGGTGCCGCCTGGAGTGGGGATCAGCCGGCCGACGGTCGCGCGGGCGACGGGGTGGGCGCGGGCGATGTCGCGGACGGCCGTGATGATCGCGCCGGCGGCAACCATGGGATCGTGCCGGTCCTCCATCAGAGTCGTCCCGGCATGGTTGCCCTCGCCGGAGACGGTCAGGCGCCACCGTCCATGGCCGAGGATCGAGGTGCCGATGGCAACCGCCCGGTCGAGGTCGGCGAGCCCGCGGCCCTGTTCGACGTGGAGTTCGACGAAGACCCCGATGCGCCGCAGCGCCTCCTCGTCGTGCCCGAGCCGGCCAGGGTCGAGCCCGTGTTTCGCGGCGGCCTCGGCAAACGTCGTTCCCTCGCTGTCGGACAGCCGGGCGGCCGCCTCGGGTGACAACTGCCCGGTGAGCAGGCGCGATCCGAGACAGGCAATACCGAAGCGCGATCCCTCCTCCTCGGGGAAGACGGCGATGGCAAGCGGTCGATCCGGTTGCACGCCGGACCAGTTGAGCTGGTCGACCGCGACAAGCGCGGACGCCACTCCGAGCGGCCCGTCGAACGCACCGCCGCCCGGCACCGAGTCGAGGTGGCTACCGGTCACGACGGCGTTCTCCAGCGGGGCACGAGCCGGGTTCCACCAGGCCCAGATGATGCCGTTGCGGTCCGTCTCGACGTCCAGCGAGCGGCGGCGGGCGTTCTCGACGAACCAGTCACGCAGGTCCGTCTCGGCCGGCGAGTAGACCGGCCGGGTGTACCCGCCTCGGCCGGTGTCGGCGCCGACACCCGCAATCTCGGTGAGCAATGCGGTGACACTCGAGGCAGGCCCCGGATCAGACATGAGCGGCTGCTCCGATCGCGCTTGCGGTGAACCTTTCCGGCACTGGGGCGGCGCCGGTGGCTGCGTCGGCGGCGATGTCGCCGATCACGGGGGCGAATTTGGCGCCGTGGCCCGAACACGGGGAGAGGAGTGTGATGCCGTCGATGCCGTCGACAAGGAAGTTCTCGTTGGCAGTGTTGGTGAACAGGCAGGTGGTCTCGGCGTACGGCTCAGGCACCAGTCCCGGCAGGTAATGCTGGACGTACTCGACGATTCGCTGCCGGTTCGCCGGGTCGATGACGCCGTCCTGGTCGAGCGCCGACGGGATGCGGCGGCCGCCGTTGTACTCCGCCAGCTTCTGTCCGCGGTAGTCCGCGTCGCGCCCACCGGGCAGGCTGTATGTCTGGATCGCCTCGCTCTTGTGGATGAACGTCGGCCACACCGGGCCAGATGCCGGCTCATCCCGGTACGGGAAGTGGTACGCGTACTCCTGGCTGACCTGCAGAGCCGGCACCGTCGCGCGGAAGGCGGCCGGAAGAGGCAGCTGGTCGAGCAGGGCCGGCAACCAACCACCGGACGCGACGACGATCCGCTCGGCGTCGATCGTTCGTCCGTCGCCACTGTTCAGCCGGTAGCCGTTCGCCGTGGCTTCGACTCGGCTCACAGGCCAGGGCGAGAAGAACTGGGCCCCGTGATGCCGGGCGGCGTCAAGCATGGTCGTCACGGTGGTCTCGGCATCGATGACCCCAGCGCCGGGGTGCCAGAGCACATCGGTGTCGACGCCGATCTGCGGCCAGCGTGCCCGAGCCTCCGCAGCGCTCAGCAGTTCGTGCTCGACTCCGGCCGACTCCAGCACCGCGGCCAGCGTCTTCGGGTCGCGGATGGTGCCGAAGTCCAGCGACCCGGTGGCCGTGATCAGCCGGTTGCCGCTGAGGCGCTCGAGCTCGTCGAAACCACCGCGGGCGCGGATCACCAGCTGAGTGTAGAAAGCATCCGGATAGGCGTAGCGGAAGATGCGCGCTGATCCGTGAGAGCTGCCGTCATGGGCGGCGGGCCGGGTTCGTTCCAGGACGGTCACCTCGTGCCCGCGGCGGGCGAGACTCCACGCGGTGGCAGCACCGGCCAAGCCGGCTCCGATGACGACGTACTGCGACGCATTCACGACCGGTCACTCCAAGGGGGCGGTTGTCGGACGATGGACGTGGACGTTGCCGAGCAGGACGAGCGCAGCGGTGGCCGATGCGGCGTCGATGCGAATGCCTTGTCGGCCGAGCACGAGCGTGTCGAAGGGAGACAGCGACTGATCGGCGACACCCAGCCGGCCGCTCAGAACGACGACAGCCGCGGCGTCGCGGTCGGAGAGCTCGGTTGTTCCGATCAGCTGTCGCACCTCGAGCCGGCCGTCGAGGCAGTCACCGGTCATCAGGTTCAACGCCTGGCAACCGTCCGGTGCGGACACCACCTCCACGTCGGCGGCGCCATCGAAAACGACGGACTCGGTGTGATGAAGGGTCGTGGCACAACCATTGACGGACAGGCGCAAGATGTCGCCGGACGCAAGCAGGAGGGTCCGCCGAACTCCCGGCAACACCGAGAAGGGACCCGGTGACTGGATGGTCGCCAAACTGAGGCGCCACGCGAGCCGATCGTCCTGCGCTTGTTTGTAAATCTCCCTGGTTCGGCCTCTGCCGTTCGCCCACGGAGCCTCGGCTACGTCTTGGGTCCGAATCACCTTGGCCGGCTCCGACTGATCGGCGACCCACATGTTTTCGAGCCTCCGTCTTCATCTCGGCAGCCCGCTCGACAAGTGCTGGACGTCGAGCAGCCGCGACCCGGAAGGCTGACCAGATTTCTGAAATTTCAGTGATGGTACCTACACTGGAAAGCGTGAGTCAACAGCCCCTGAGTTCAGGCGAGGAGTTCCCGACGGGATCGGCCGGCAACGGACGTGGGCGTCCACGCCTGGTCGATCATGCGTATCAGGAGATCCGTGATGACTTGATCACACTGCGGATCGAGCCAGGTGCGCCGCTGGACGAGAAGCAGTTGAGCACGGCGTTAGGCGTCGGGCTGACTCCGGTGCGAGATGCGATCAAGCGGTTGACACTGGAGCGGCTTGTGGTGATCTACCCTCGGCGGGGAACCTTCGCCGCGGAGATCAACATCAGCGACGAGCGATGGCTGACGGAGGCGCGGACCGGGCTGGAAGGGCTGGCGGCCGCGCTGGCGGCGCAGCGGGCGACGGACGCCGATCGCGCAGAGCTGCTCGAGCTGGCGCAGAAGCTCGACGCCGCGAGGTTGTCGATGTCGTACATCGATCACGACGCAGCGGTGCACCGGGCAATTTATGCCGTGGCGCGCAATCCGTACCTCGAGTCGACGTTGAACCAGTACACGAACGCGGCTTTGCGAATCTGGCACTACGCCCTGCGGAATCTGGGGTCACACACACCCCGGGCCTGTGATCAGGCCGAGGTCATCGACGCCATCGTCACGCGTGACGGCGAGCGGGCGCGCGCGGCCGCGGAGGCCCATCTGCTCGACTTCTCGGTGGAGGTCCGCCGCCTCCTGCGTACCTGAGCAGCAGGCCATCATCCGGCTCGGCGCAGGATCTCGACGGCGGTCCACAGCTCGACGCGTCCGCGAGGGGTGTCCGGGTCGCGTCCGGTGAGGTCGGCAATCCGGCGCAGTCGGCGACTGACGGTGTTGCGGTGGACGCCCAGCGCCGCAGCGATCACCGTGATCTGCCCATGGTGGTGGTGAAACGCGTCCAGCGTGGCGAGCAGAATGGCGTTCTCCGCGGAGTCGGCCGCCAGTGGCCCCAATACCGTGCGAGCGAATCCGGTAGCTGCCGCATCGGGAAGCAGTGCCGGCAGCCCCGCATCCACCACGTCGGCCCATCGTGCCAGCGGCCGGTGGGCCGAGGCGTGGGTCAGGGCTTCGCGGGCTGTCGCGTCCGCCATCGCCAGATCGTTCAGCGGGCCGGTGTCGCCCACCCCTGCTCGCACGCCGGTACCGAGGATCGCGAGGGTGTCCGCCGCATCGGTCCTCGCGTCCAGCAGCGCCACCGGCTGCCGGTCGGTGGCTGACAAACCCACGAGCCGGGACGAGGGATGCGTCGCGGCCCACCGTTCGAGGGTGGCAAGCGTGAGGGCAGGGTCGGCGGCGGTCAGGCGCACCACCTGGAAGGAAGGACCGCGAAGCGGTGCCGCCTGCGCGGCGCGGAGAGCCAGGAAGGCCTGGGCCGATTCGGCCCGGCCGACGAGGAACAGATCCAGCGCAGCCGCGCGGATCTCCCTTGCCGTGGTAAGCGCGTCGGCGCGCCGCTCGAGGTCGAGCGACAGGAGGGAAGCCGCTATGGCGACGGCGTTGCGGGCAGCGCCGTCCCACGGTGACGGTGTCGAGATCACCAGGTACGCGGTGGGGTCGCCGCTGAGGCCGAGAGGCTGGATCGACAAGGAACCGCTCGGGCCGGCCTCGGTGTGCGAGGCGCGCAGGCCACGCGGACGCAGGCGCTCGATCAGGCGGTCCAGATCTCCCGGCAGGTCGGGCGGAGGCCGATCGGCGACGCTTGTCGGCGGCGGCAGGATCACCCGGGCCTCGTTGTCGCAGACCACCACGTCGCCGCGTACCAGGCGGGCGAGCCGAGCCAGGATGGCCGACGCCCCCTCCGTGGCGGCGGCTGCGCGGGTGAGCTGTTGAAGCGCTCGTTCCTCTGCGCGCTGCACCAAGCGCGCGACCGCGCGGCTGACAGCGACGAACGGCACCGGGCGCGGAACGGTGAACAGCGCCAAGCCGCTGCTTCGCGCCGCCGCCACCAGCGCCAACGGGGCTTCGGTGAAGGTCAGTCCGACGCCCAGCCCGAGGCCGACGGCTCCGGCGTCACGCAGGCGCCCGACGTAATCGCGCCATTCTTCGCGGTCCCACGTCGCAGTGGCCAGCCCGGTGGTCAGGACGATCTCACCGCCCTCGAGAAACGGCGCCGGGTCGTCCAATTCACTCGTCGCCACCCACCGGACCGGCGTTCCGGCCGGGGCCTCAACCAGCACTGTCAGTCGCAGCGAGGGAATTCGGAAAACCTCGTCCAGAGTCGGCATGCGCCCATAGTGCACCCCGAACGCTCATCGGTGGTGCGATGTGGCGCTGGTCAGAGCCTGCAGCCGCTCCTAGCGTCGTGAGCTGAGCCCGAAATTATTTCGTCATCACGCCGAGGAGGACGCCATGACCATGAGCACCGTCAGCACCGGTGGCCCTACGCTCCCGCAGGTCCGCCGGCTGGTCACCGATACGCCAGGTCCGCGCTCCCGGGCTCTCGCGGAACGCCGGTCGGCGGCCGTGGCCGCAGCAGTCGGCAGCGTCATGCCCGTGTATGCGGCCGCGGCCGGTGGCGGTGTGGTCGTCGACGTCGATGGCAACTCCTTCATCGATCTGGGCTCGGGAATCGCAGTCACCTCGGTCGGCAACAGCGCGCCCATGGTGACCGAGGCGGTGGCCGAGCAGGTACAGCAGTTCACCCACACCTGCTTCATGGTGACCCCGTACGACGGGTACGTCGCGGTTGCGGAGATGCTCAACATGATCACTCCGGGCCGCCACGAGAAGCGTTCCGTGCTGTTCAACAGCGGCGCCGAGGCGGTCGAGAATGCGGTGAAGATCGCGCGATCGGCGACCCGCAGGTCCGCTGTCGCCGTATTCGACCACGCTTACCACGGCCGTACCTCCCTGACCATGGCTATGACGGCGAAAAGCATGCCGTACAAGCACGGGTTCGGCCCCTTCGCGCCAGAGGTCTACCGTGCTCCGTTGTCGTATCCGTATCGGGACGGAGGCCTCGACGGTCCTGCGGCCGCGGCACGAGCCATCGACCAACTCGAGCGCCAGGTCGGAGCCGAAAACCTCGCGGCCGTGGTCATCGAGCCGATCCAGGGCGAGGGCGGGTTCGTCGTACCGGCGCCCGGCTTCCTGCCGGCGCTGGCGTCATGGGCGCGCCATCACGGCATCGTGTTCGTCGCCGACGAAGTGCAGACCGGCTTCGCCCGGACCGGCGCGATGTTCGCCGTTGAGCACGAGGACGTCGTACCGGACCTGATCGTCACGGCCAAGGGCATCGCGGGCGGGCTGCCCCTGGCTGCGGTCACCGGCCGCGCCGATTTGATGGATGCCCCGCATACCGGCGGGCTCGGCGGCACGTACGGAGGAAACCCGGTCGCCTGCGCCGCGGCGCTCGCCACCGTGGCCACCATCGAGCAGGACGGCCTGGTCGCCCGGGCCACCGCCATCGGCGACCGGCTGCTGGCCGGGCTCCGGACCATCCAAGCTGCCGATCCGCGCATCGGTGACCTCCGTGGTCGCGGAGCGATGATCGCCGCGGAGATCGTCCGGTCCGGCAGCACCGAGCCCGACCCGGACACCACCAAGGCCTTGGCCGCCGCCTCCCACCGAGCCGGGCTGATCGTGCTTACCTGCGGCAGCTACGGCAACGTCCTGCGGTTTCTGCCACCGCTCACGATCGGCGACGCTCTGCTGGCTGAGGCGCTCGACGTCCTCGCCGACGTGTTCGCGGCGACCCGCTGATCCCCGTCCTTCCCTCCACCCCGGGAGTTCCCATGACTTCATCAACTGTCGCCGCCCCCACACTGCCCGCCGACCCACCGCTGAACCCCTGGATCGGCGGCAGTGCACAGCGGACGGCCACTTCCATAGCGGTGCTGAACCCCGCTACCGGCAGGTCGATCGCCGACGTGGGCGACACCGAACCGGCAGCAATCAAGGCCGTCGTCGACGCCGCGGCGGACGCTCTACCCGGCTGGGCCGCCACTTCACCGCGGCACCGGTCCGAGTGCCTGGCCCAGGCCTTCACGTTGATGCGGGCCGAAAGCGAAGGACTGGCCCGGCTGATCACTCTGGAGAACGGCAAGGCCCTCGCGGACGCCCGCGCCGAGGTGACGTATGCCGCCGAGTTCCTGCGATGGTTCGCCGAGGAGGCGGTCCGGATCGGCGGCGCGTACGGTGAGGCGCCCGCCGGTGGGGCGCGGACCGTGGTCCGCCGCCGCCCGGTCGGGGTCAGCCTGCTCGTGACCCCCTGGAATTTCCCGGCCGCGATGGCGACCCGCAAGATCGGGCCGGCGCTCGCTGCGGGCTGCACTGTTGTGCTCAAGCCTGCGAGCGAGACCCCGCTGACGGCGCTGGCCCTGGCCCGGCTGCTCGAGCGGGCCGGGGTCCCGGCGGGCGTGGTCAACGTCGTCCCGACCAGCCGTTCCGCCGCGGTGGTGTCGGCCCTGCTCGCCGACCGGCGGGTGCGGAAGCTGTCGTTCACCGGATCGACCGAGGTCGGCCGCATACTGCTGCGGCAGGCGGCCGATCGCATCGTCAACCCGTCCATGGAACTGGGCGGCAACGCTCCGTTCGTCGTGCTGCCCGACGCCGACCTGGACGCTGCGGTGGCTGGCGCGCTGGTGGCGAAGTTCCGCAACGGCGGGCAGGCGTGCACGGCGGCCAACTGCCTGTTCGTGCACACCGACGTGGTCGACGAATTCACCGCGCGGTTCGCCGCCGCCGTCGCCACGCTGCGCGTCGGGCCGGGCCTCCACGACCGCACTGCCATCGGGCCGCTCATCTCGGCCGCTGCGGTGGCCGGCGTGGCCGATCTCGTCGACGAGGCAGTCGCACACGGCGCCCAGGTCGTACACCGCACGCCGGACATGCCGGACGAAGGATTCTTCTACCCACCCACCGTGCTGCGTGACGTGCCCAGCGGTTCCCGTCTCCTCGCCTCGGAGATATTCGGCCCGGTCGCACCGATCGTGACCTGGAGCAGTGAGCAAGACCTGCTGACGGCCCTCGACCAATCGGAGTACGGCCTCACGGGCTACATCTACTCCGGCGACGCAGCCCACGCCATGAGGCTAGCCGAGCAGATGGACATCGGCATGATCGCCGTCAACCGCGGCACCGTCTCCGACCCGGCTGCGCCGTTCGGCGGCACCCGGCAGAGCGGCCTCGGCCGGGAGGGCGGACCCGATGGCATCGAAGCATTTCTCGAGACGCAGTACCTGAGCGTCGATTGGCGGACGCCGTGACCAACCAACGCCCCGAGCTGACCATGGAGCCCGGTGACCGGCCGAACTCCGTGCGATGCACGATCACCTGGCCCGGTGCCCTGCCGCGGCTGGCGGAAGTGGTGCCGCTGTTCGACCAGCTCGGCGTCTCGGTCGCCGACCACATTCCGCTGGACCGCACCGACCCGATGACTCCCCGCGACGCGTACGTGCTCGAACTACCTGCGTCCGGCAGCGGAAACGCCGATGCGCTGCCCAGCGCGTTCGCGGCGGCGTGGACAGGCGACACTGAAGTCGATGGTCTGTCGCCGCTCATCCTCACCGCGGGCGTGAGCTGGCGCGAGGTGGCCGTCATCCGGGCCGCCTGCCGCTACCTGCGACAGGCGGGCCTGCAGTTCAGCCCCGCTTACATCGACGAGACCGTCCGCGCCTGCCCTGCATTCGTGTGCGCCTTGCTGACGGCCTTTCACGCCCGCTTCGATCCTGAGCACACCTGTCCTTCTCGCGCCCGAGATGCAGCGGCGCACGTCGACGAGCTCCTCGCCGGAACAGCGACGCTGGACCAGGACCGCATCCTGCGCGGCTTGCGGGATGTCTTCGCGGCGGTCCTCCGGACCAACTTTTATCAGCAGGAGGGCGACGGACGTAGTAAGCGGCATGTGACCTTGAAGATCGACTCGTCCGGCCTGGAATTCCTGCCGCTGCCACGGCCCGCGGTGGAGACGTTCGTGTCCGCGCCGACGGTGGAGGGCCTGCACCTGCGCGGCGCCCGTGTAGCCCGAGGTGGCATCCGGGCGTCCGACCGCCCGGAGGACTTCCGCACCGAGGTGCTGGGGCTGATGAAGGCACAGCTCGTCAAGAACGCGGTGATCGTGCCTGCCGGAGCCAAGGGCGCCTTCGTCGCCCGCGGCGGGGCGGACGTCCGTGATGCTTATGCCACCTTCGTCGGTGGGCTGCTCGACGTGACTGACAATTTGGTCGACGGTGAAATTGTGCCCCCGGCCCGTTGTGTCAGCTATGACAGGCCGGACCCGTATCTGGTGGTGGCCGCGGACAAGGGGACCGCCACGTTCTCCGACCTGGCCAACGCGATCGCCGCCGAGCGTGGTTTCTGGCTCGGCGATGCCTTCGCGTCCGGCGGTTCGAGCGGGTACGACCACAAGGGCATGGGCATCACCGCCCGCGGCGCGTGGACGGCGGTCACCCGCCACTTCGATGAGATCGGCATCGACGTGCGCACCGAGCCGGTCTTGGTGGCCGGTGTGGGCGACATGTCCGGCGATGTGTTCGGCAACGGGATGCTGCGCTCGCGGCAGTTGCGGCTGATCGGCGCCTTCGACCACCGGCACATCTTCCTCGACCCGGATCCCGATCCCGAGATCTCCTTTCGCGAACGCGCCCGCCTTGCCGCCCTGCCCGGCTCGACGTGGGCGGACTATGACCCCGCTCTGATCTCCGCGGGCGGGGGAGTGTTCCCGCGCGGCGCCAAGAGCGTCCCGCTGTCGCAGCCGGTTCAAGCTCGGCTGCAGGTCGATGCCGATGAGCTGCCGCCGGCCGAGGTGATCCGTGCGCTGCTGCGGGCACCCGTCGACCTGCTGTGGAACGGCGGCATCGGCACATACGTCAAGGCGTCGACCGAATCGCACGCGGACGCCGGCGACCGCGCGGGCGACCCGGTCCGGGTCGACGCCGACTCTCTGCGGTGCGCGGTGATCGGGGAAGGCGGCAACCTCGGGCTGACTCAGCGGGCCCGCATCGAGTTCGCGCGCCGGGGTGGCCGGTGCAACACCGATTTCATCGACAACGCCGCCGGTGTGGACACCTCGGACCGGGAGGTGAACCTCAAGATCCTGCTCGACGGGGCGGTTGCCGACGGCGAGATCGGCCGCGACGAGCGCAACAGGTTGCTGCGCTCACTCGAGGACGAGGTCGCCGCGGCCGTCCTGACCGATACGGCGCGTCAGGTGCGCGCCATCAGCGTCAGCCTCGCTCAGGCCCCGTTCCTGCTCGATCGGCACGCCCGCCTCATTCACAATCTCGAGGAGCAGGCCGGCCTGGACCGGTCGGTCGAACACCTTCCCACCGAGGCAGACATCGAGCGGCGCCGGTCCCGGGGCGAAGGGCTCACCCGGCCGGAGCTCGCCGTGCTGCTGGCCTATTCGAAGAACCTGGTGCGCGCAGAGCTGCTGGCTGCCGGCCAACCCGAAGACCCGGCGCGAGTCGCCGCGGGCTACTTCCCCCGTGACGTCCGGGACCGGTTCGGCCATCGGATCGCCCGGCACCCGCTGGTCCGCGAGATCGCCGCGACCATGCTGGCCAACGACCTCATCGATCGCGTCGGACCGGGGTTTCTGTACCGGCTGGAGGAACGCACCGGGGCGGCCACCCCCGCTGCCGCGCGCGCATTCGCGGCCGTCCAGCAAGTGTTCGACTTGCCCTGGGCGTCGGCCGACGCCCTGGCGCCGGCCGCCGAGCAGGCAGTCCTGCGGGAACTGCAGGCTGTCGCCGAGCACACCGCCGAGGCTCTGCTCTACCGCGAGGATGTCGCCGGTGCCTACCGTCGGTACCGGGCTCCGGTGGGTGAGCTGGCCGCCTATTCGGCCGGTTCGTCTCGCGCCCGTGCGCGACGCGACCGGCTGGTTACGGCCGGGGTCCCCGAGGAGCTGTCGGCGCGGGTCGCCGTGCTGGCGGGGCTGACGCACGCGCTTGACCTCGTTGACGCCGCAGTCGAGCTTGGTGAGCCGGTCACGACGATCGCCGCTCGTCATGACGCGTTGGGGGAGCGCTTCGATCTCCCGTGGCTCAGCGACCAGCTTGAGCCGGCGCCGGCCGACGCCTACTGGACACAGGCCGCCAAGGCGGCACTACGCGAGGAAGTCGTCGAACAGTGGGTACGGCTGACCCGGGCGTCGGTCGCAGGTCTCCACCCGCCGCCGGATCGGGTTCGAGCCCTGGTTGATCAGCTCCGTGCTCAGGCAACGGTGGAGTTTGCGATGCTCGTGGTGGCGGTGCGGGAATTGCGCCGGGCGGCCGCCGCGCGCGATTGACGAACCGTCGTCACCTGGCCCGCCACCGCTCCCAGGCGGCCTGCTTGCTGGTGCCGGCCAGATCGGCCACCCCGGACCAGGAGACCTGCTCCGCCAGCGACCGCGCGGAGGTGCCCAGAGATTCCCCGGTGATCCGGGTCAGGCGCAGGAGGTGGCCGAACGCCTCGCTGTCACCGCTGCGTGCCAGCGTGGTGATGGCTTGCTCGGCCAAGTCGGCCAGCTCGGCCGGCGTCGCACGATCCAGCTGGTCCGGGGTCCACATGTCTCCAGACTGCTGAGGCGCCATGGGTTCGTCAACCGATTCCCTCGCCTTGCTGGGCCCCGGCAGGGCGACCGTGTGGACAGCGTCGGGGGAGTCGAAGTCCCGACGCCACACCGATCCCGGCCAGCGATACTCGAGCGTCCCCTCGTCGGGCCGGTAGACCGCGGTGTACATCGTGCCGAACCCCCGGGCGTACTCGGTGCGGTGCAGCGGAGGCTGGAGGAACGCTTCGATCATCGCCTCCTCGCCGGTTTGTTGCGCGAGCAGGGCGAGCAGGGTCTGCTGGCGCTCGACGCTCTGCAGCGACCGGGCGTGAGCGGGATCGTCGGGTTCGGTGCCCCGGTGGTTGGTGGTGGCCCGCAGAGCGGACACCTCGGCCGGCGCACCGGGCCGGACGAACACCGTCGCGGAGTTGCCCGCCCGGTCGAGCAGCATGAGGTTGTAGGCCATGTTCACCGGCACCCTGCGCAGGACGGCCACTGCATCCGCGAGGGTGGCCGCGGTCTCCAGCACGTACCGAACTACGAGGGGGATAGCGAAGCCCGGCCGACGCGCCGGATCCCGCACCGCGGTCAGCGATACGACCAAGCCGGCGTCGTTCATTCCGTCCACCAGCCCCCAGAGGCAGTCGCCGGAGCCGATCACGCGCCGCCCGGTGAAGGCGCTGGAGTACACCACCCGTTCGCACAGATCCGGCCGGTAGTCGTAGTTGCGGATCAGTACCGGCCGGTCGCCGGTCAGCACCGTCTGCGAACAGCCGGTCGCGAACCGCGGCGGTTCCCACAGCGACAGCATCCGAGCGGCCGTGACGTCACCGGTCAGCTCGGCCAGCCTTTCCCAGGTGGACATGAGTTCCGGCATGTGGCGGGCCAGCATGTCCCGGGCGGTGTCCAGCGACGGGCGCGCCGCGTCGCCCTCGGCGAGATACCAGGAGCGGTATCCCGGCCAGGTCGCGTCGAACAGCTGCTTCCACCGGGGGCCGGGCAGCGGTTCGTTGATGCCGTGGAACGCAAGCGTTGTCATGTCGTCAAGGTTCCCTTGACGACTGTCAATCGTCAAGGAAATCCTGACGCCAACTTATTTCACGGCACCTGGCACTGCCGGCGGATGGCCGTCGCCCAGGGAAGCGGACCGCACCTGCCGCCGGATCCCGTCGACCCACTTGTGACACAGGGGCGTGAGGGCCGCGCGGCCGTCGCGCAGGTCGGTCTGCAGCCGGCCACGGCTTACCAGGATGCCTATGTCGGCCCCTTTGTAGAGGTAGTCGCCGGGGCCCGAAACGCGGAGATAGAAGCCGCGCCGACCGGCAGTTCCAGCAGTCAGGTCGTGCCAGTCCGTGTCGCTGTGGTCGAAGGTCAGCTCGCCGCTGGGGCGCATGCGCCAGATTCCGGTGGCCGGCGCCTCCTGGATCAAGCCGGTCTCGTCGCCGGTGTGCTTGATGACGACCTGGCTCCACACGTCGATCGTGTCCGGATCCGCCCAGCGAGCGTTGATCTCATCTACGTCGATCTCATAGTCGACGTCCAGGTACTCCAGGAGGTGGAACAGAAACAGCGGCAGCTCGGCGTAAGCGCCTGCAGTCACGTTGGTCATCGAGCTGATGCCGGACAGCCGCGGATTGAGCTCGCCGAGATACAACTCGCCGGTGTCGGTATCGACCAGGTAGTCGACTTCGAAGAACCCACGGTACCCCTCGCTGGCCAGACGATCACCCAGGTGCTGGGTGAGCACGCGGGCTCGGGCGCGCTGGGTCTCGTCAAGGACGTCGAGATAGACATCGTTGCCGGCCCAGCCACCCTTGTACGGGGTCAGCTCCGGATGACCAGTGATGTCCGACATGAGGGGACCGACCAGAGTCCCGTGGCGGGTGAGCACCGCCTCTACTGCGATCGGGCGGCAGTTGATCCGCTTCATGATCTTTAGCTCGACGTCGGTCAGCTCGTGACCGGCTGCAGCGGTGTCCCAGGCGGCGCGCGAGTCCACGAAGAACGTCGTCTTGCCCGAATCACCCCACGGCAGCTGCACCACGAGATCCGTGCCGAGCCCGGCCCCGGCAGCCAGCGCCAGCAACTGGTCGTAGGCGTCCGGGCCGCCGGCCACGCTTCCGAGCACGTTCGGCACGCTCGGCACACCGGCTTCGTTGCCCAGCCGCGTGGTGACCAGTTTGGAGTCGAGCCGATGACGCAGTGCGGCAGGAGGGAGGGCCAGATCGATGCCTCTTTCGGCGGCAAGTTGCTCGGTCCGGTCGTCGACCATGACGAGAACGGCCTTGCCGCCCGATCCCTGCTCGGCGGCGAAGGCGGCGAACTCCGGGTGGCCGAGCAGGAAGTTGTTCATCTCCTCCATCGACCCGAAGTCGTCGACCCCGCGGTACCGCGGCAGGAACACGTGCGGATGGGCACCGTCGAACGAGTCGTAGTAGTTGACGTAGTGGAAGTTGGACACCCACCGGTCAATCCCCAGCAGGTTGAACGGCGTAGGGGAGACGAAGTAGATCGGTGTTGTGTTGCGCCGGAAGAACGCGCGGATCGAGGAGACGCCGCGCAAGCGCGTCCGTGCGGGTGCTGAGGTCGCCGTGACGGACGGCGCCGCGTCTGCGCTCGTGGCTGTCGCCGGCTCAGTGTTCCGGTGTTTGGCCGGCTTGCCCGAGGGTTTCTTGGCCGCGGACTTCTTCGTGGAGAGTTTCTGGGCCGGCTTCGCGGCAGCTTTCTTGCCCGTCGCGGCAGACTTCTTGGCCTTGGCCGGCTCTGCCTTGCGGGTCGCCGTCTTGTTCTTGAGCGTCGATCTCGCCGGCTTGGCCGGGTCTGCCTCTGCCATGTGTTCTCACCTCGGGAGGTACTGGCGCTGCCGCACGAACGGTCTCGAGGAGCGTCGCGGGGCACGAGGTCCGGCAGACACGCCGGAGGACCGCAAAATCGTATGACAGAAATTTCAGAGCGGCAATGCCATGGGCAGTCTCAGTGCCACGACTCGTCTGCGGTGGCGGGCAGATGCTTCGAAAAGGACCTTCGGGGTTGGCGTGCCTCCACGCGTTGCTACCGTGAAATTTCTGTTATACGGTCTGGCTTGGTGTCGGGGTAGAACGGCATGTCCCCAGGAAGCACGCGGAGGGCAGCTGGCGACGCCCCTTTCATCGTCGTCGGGAGCCACCCCTCTGTACCTCCCGGGAGGACACACATGATCAGCCGACTTCTGTTGCATGCATCGGAAAGCAAGAAGCTCGAGCACACGGTGAGCCGATCACGGCTCACCCGGGGGCTCGTGAAGCGCTACGTCGCCGGCAACACGCTTGACGACGCACTGGCCGTCACCGCTGCACTGAAGAAGAAGAACATCGACGTGAGCCTCGACCTGCTTGGTGAATCCGTCACCGACCTGATCGAGTCCGAGCGGGCGACCAAGGAGTACGTCGAGGCCATCCAGGCCATTCCCCGGCATGTCCCAGGATCGACGATCTCGGTCAAACCGTCCCAGCTCGGGATGCTGGTCGACAAGGACGCCTGTGCGCGCAACCTGAGTGTTCTGCTCGCAGCGGCCGCGGAGAACGACGTCCTTGTCGAGGTCGACATGGAGCAGAGCGCCGTCGGGCCCAGCACCCTGGAGGCCTACCGGGCGCTCCTGCCGAAGTACACCGACACGCGCGTGGCCATGCAGGCCGCCGTCCGGCGCACCCAGGATGACTTGGAGTCCTTCACCGAGCACAAGCCGCGGATCCGCCTGGTCAAGGGCGCCTTCAAGGAGACCCTGGCCGTCGCGGTGCAGGACAAGGACGAGGTCACCTACCGCTACTTGAAGATGAGCGAATGGGCGCTGGCGAACCTGCCGGACCCGGCGTTCGGCACCCATGACGACCGGTGCATCAACCATGTCAAAGCCACCGCGGAACGCCTCGGGGTCGATCGCCGCAACTTCGAGTTCCAGATGCTCTACGGCGTACGCCGCAAGCTGTGGACCGAGCTCGTGCAGGAGGGCTACCGGGTACGGATCTACCTGCCCTACGGCACAGCTTGGTACCCGTACCTGATGCGGCGGATGGCCGAGCGGCCGGCCAATCTTCTGCTGTTCATGCGCTCACTCGTCGGAGGCTGACCGACGACCCGCCGGTGCCGCGCACGTCACCGGCGGCCACCCGTCTCGAAAGGACGTTTCATGACCTCCGCAAGCGTGACCATGACCGGAAACTTCCGGGTTCCGCGGCCGCACAACGAGCCGGAGCGCTCGTTCGCCCCCGGCTCGCCCGAGGCGGACAGTGTCCGTGCCCAGATCAAGCACATCGAATCGCAGGTACGCGACCTGCCGCACGTGGTCGACGGCGCGCGCAGCTTCGGCGGGCAGACCATGAACGTCGTCGCCCCGCACAAACACGCGCAGGTCCTGGGGCGCATCCCGATGGCCGACGCCTCCGTGACGAAGTCGGCAATCGATGCGTCCCTGCGGGCACACCACGACTGGGCCCGCACGCCATGGTGGGAGCGGGCGGCGATCTTCTTGCGTGCCGCCGAGCTCGCCTGCGGTTCGTATCGCGACGAGTTGGTCGCGACCACGATGCTGGGCCAGTCGAAGACCTTCCACCAGTCGGAGATCGACGCCGCTTGCGAGGTCGCGGACTTCTTCCGCTTCAACGTGTTCCTGGCGCAGGAGATCTACGCGGATCAGCCCTCGTCGCTGCAGGGCAACTTCAACCTGCTGGACCAGCGGCCGCTCGAGGGATTCGTCCTGGCGGTCACGCCGTTCAACTTCACCGCGATCGGCGCCAACCTCCCGTCGACGCCGGCGCTGATGGGCAACACAGTGGTGTGGAAGCCGTCCGAGAAGGCAGCGCTCAGCAGCGACGTCGTCATGCGGCTGCTCGAGGAGGCCGGTCTGCCCCCGGGCGTGATCAATCTGGTGCATGGATCCGGCAAGGACGTCGCGGCGACTGCCGTCGCCCAGCCGGAGTTCGCCGGCCTGAACTTCACCGGCTCGACCCAGGTCTTCCGCGCCCTGTGGAAGACGGTGGCCGACAACCTGGACTCCTACCGGTCGTTCCCCCGGCTCGTCGGCGAGACGGGTGGCAAGAACGCCGTCGTGGTGCACCCCAGCGGCAACTACGACGCGATCAAAACGGCGCTCATCCGCAGCTCGTTCGAGTACCAGGGTCAGAAGTGCTCGGCAGCGTCCCGCGCCTACGTGCCACGGAGCATGTGGAACCGGCTGCGCGACGACATGGTTGAGACGGTGCGGACGCTCAAGGTAGGCGATGTCGCCAGCCACGAGACCTTCGTCGGCGCAGTGATCGACGAGGCGGCACTGCGACGCATGGAGAACGCCTTCCAGCGTGCCTCGGACCTCGACAGCCACCGACTGCTCGTCGGCGGCTCGGTCCACCCCGAGGAGGGCTGGTTCGTCGAGCCCACCATTTTCGAGACCACGGACCCGCACGCCTTCACCCTCGCTGAGGAGTTTTTCGGCCCGTTGCTGACGGTGTTCGTCTATGAGGACGAGAGCTGGGACGAGGTCCTGCCGCTGGTCGACGAGGCGAGCCCGTACGCGCTCACCCTGTCCGTCTTCGCCTCCGACCGGCAAGCTATCGCGCAGGCCCTCGATGTGCTGCGTAACGCCTCAGGTATGACGTACGTCAATGACAAGCCGACCGGCGCATTGATGGGCCAGGTCTCGTTCGGCGGCGGCCGAGCTTCGGGCACCAACGACAAGACCGGCTCACGGCTGTCGCTGCAGCGATGGCTCAGCGGCCGGTTCGTCAAGGAGACCCTGAGCCCGGCGACGGACTGGACCTACCCGTACCTGGATCGCTCTTTCTGATCTGGCAGCCACCTCCAGCCCGGGCGCCGCGCAGTAAGCGGCGTCCGGGCTTGCCTTTGTCAGGCCCAGAGGTCGCCGACCGTGAAGCCGGTGGGGAAGGGGTCGGTCGGGTCGAGAACGTGCGTGGTGAACCCGGAGATCCACGCCTGACCGCCGATAGTCGGGACGACACCGGGCCGGCCCGCGATCTCCACCTCGTCGATCAAAGTGCCGGTGTAGATGTTGCCGAGCAGACCCTCGTGCCGGAACGGCTGGTGCAGTCCGAGCTCGCCCTTGGCATGCAGAACGGCCATCTTCGCGCACGTGCCCGTACCGCAGGGACAGCGGTCCAGGGCGCCGGTCCAGGTGGCGGGGTCGTCGAGACTGATCGGGCCGCTTGCCATGGTCACGGTATTGCGCCAGTCGGCGCCCGGACTCTGCGTCGGACCGGACAGCTGCGCGATGGTGATGCCTATGCCGGGGTAGTCGGGATGGGACACCCTCAGCTGATCCTGCGCAGCCCTCAGAATCAGAGCCGAGATACGCGAGATCTCCCCACCGTGCTCGGGTCGCAGCTCCAGGCCCCGGAACTGGCGTACATCGGCGATGACGTAGAACATGCCGCCCCAGGCGACATCAACGGTGACCTTGCCGAGGGTGGGCACGTCGATCACGGCGTCGAGATGTGCAGCGAAAGCTGGAACGTTCGTGAACGTCACTTGGGTGACCTTGGAGTCCCGGCATTCGGCTCGCACGTCGATGAGCCCGGCCGGCGCTTCCAACCGGAACTCGGTCACCGGCTCCTGCATTGCGATCATGCCGGTCTCGAGCAGCACCGTGGCCACGGCGATGGTGTTGCCACCGCTCATCACCGGGTACTCGATCTGCTCCATGATGATGTAGCCGGCGGCGGCGTCGGGGTGCTTGGCCGGAACGATCAGATTGACGCACAGCGGCGGGTATCCCCGTGGCTCACGCATCATCAGCAGGCGCAGGTCGTCGTCGTTCTTGGCCAGCCACTGCATCTGCTGATAGACGGTCTCGCCCGGGATGGTCGGCACGCCACCGGTGACGACCCGCATCGGCGTGCCGGAATGCGTTTCCACGGCTTGGATCATCCGCTTGAATCTCATGACGTCTCCTCGTCGACGCGCGGTGTCAGCGATCGTTGATCGGCACGGCGCTGCTCTCGAGCCGGGCAATGATGCTCTCGGGCAGCCGCAGCTGCTTCACGAGAGGCAGATGTCTGCCGAAGTCGATCCCGAAACGTGTGTGTAGCCGTTGCAGGTGGTCCTCCACCCGGTCCAGGTAGTCGGAGGCGAACGCTGTCGGATCCATGGCGGCCAGGAAGAGACCGACGCGCGGCGGCTCCTTACCGGACGCGAAATCGGGCGCGTCCATCGAGAACGACGCCCCGGACAGCACGGACAGCAGCTCGATCACCACGGCGATGTTGCTGCCCTTCACCCCGCCGAACGGCAGCAGCGGTCCCAGCAGGGCAGCGGCGGCGTCGGTCGTCGCCGCTCCGTCGGCGTCCAGTGCCCACCCCGCCGGTATCGGCTCGCCGGCCGCCGCCGCGTCTCTGATTCGGACCCAGGCCACCGCGCTCGACGCCTGGTCGATGATGCGCGGCGTCGGCCGTCCCGGTAGTGCGAACGAGAACGGATTGGTCCCGGTCACCGCCGCGGGCGCGCCGTAGACCGACATCAACGCCGGTGAGTTCGCCCCGGCAAGGGCGACCAGGCCATCGGTCGCCATCTCCGACGTGTAGTAGCCGAGTTCTCCGACTGTGAAGGCGCCGCTGATGCTGAGGACGGCGATGCCGCATTCCTGAGCCGCCGCGACGAGGCCAGATCGTGCCGCCTCGAAGGCGAGCTGGGCGATGCCGTCGTCGGCCGCAACGGTGACCACGGCTCGGCGATCGTGGCGGACGACGGGTCGGGGCTTGCCGTTGAGGCGGCCGTTTCTCAGGGCGTCCAGGTAGTCGAAAAGGTGGGCCACGCCTACGGCGGCGTTGCCGCGACGCTCAGCAGCGATTGCCGCATCGGTCAGCGCCGCGGCGGTGGCATCGTCGCCACCCGCGGCCGCGATGGCGGTCGAGCACAGTGACGCGAGCCGATCCCAGTTGACGTCGATCACGTGTATCGCCTCCCGCGAAGGTCACGTCGCGCAAACCATACAACAGAAATTTCTGCGATCTAGACCTGCGAGCAAACGGTGCCAGATGTCGAGCAATTCGAAGAAGGCGAACGCCCACGGACCACGGTGTTGACCCATGTGGCCACTCTCGATAGACTCTCGTGAAATTTCAGTCTTGGTTCTAAAGTTCGCTACGAAACGCTCCTGGAGGCGGCGCCACTCTCGCGTCGCCTCGCACCACTGATTCGATCCTGGTCGTGACAGGCCACAATCCATCCCCGCGAGCGGTTGCGGTGAGCCGTCTCCATGGTCGGCCGTCGGTGGCTAATTCTTCGCGCGCGGCCCGACGATCGCCCATCAGCGAGGACCAGACCATTAGGAGCAACTGGTGTCAACCACAAGAGACAGTGCTGCCAATGCCGGGGCGGCCTCGGATGCCGCTAAACGACGTTTTCTGGTTCGTCTGGTCGCCGTCCTGTCCGGCGGCATGTTCCTCGACGGCTACATCCTCGGCATCATCGGCACGGTGGTCAGCATCATCGCCGACGACTTGGAATTCTCAAATCTCTGGGAAGGCCTGATCGCGGCGGCCGCCTTGATCGGCATCCTGGTCGGCTCACCGCTCGGGGGCTGGCTCGGCGACAAGTTCGGCCGCAAACCGTTGTTCCTGATCGACATGGCGCTGTTCTGCGTCGCCTCGGGTCTGCAGTTCTTCGTCGATTCCGCGGGAGTGCTCTTCGTCGTACGCCTGCTGATGGGCGTCGCGATCGGCGTCGAGTACTCGGTCGGATGGCCGATGATGTCCGAGTTCTCCCCGGCCCGGCTCCGCGGCAGGCTCATGGGCATGGGCTTGATCGCGTTCTACGTCGGATTCATGGTCGCCTACCTGGTCGGTTACGTGCTGACCACCGCCACCGACCTGAGCTGGCAGTTCATTCTGGGCACCACGACGTTCCTGGCGGTCCTCCTGTTCGTCGCGCGGATCGGGCTCCCGGAGTCGCCCCGGTGGCTGTGGAACCAGGGTCGTACCGACGAGGCTCGTACGGTCGCCCAGAAGTACCTGCTGGACTCCAACGATCTGACCGACGTCCAGCATGAGGACACCCGGAAGGGCACTTTCGGCATGCTGTTCTCCCGGGAGTACTGGCGGGCCACCGTCTTCTGCTCGGTCTTCTGGTTCTGCGCCGTCACCCCGTACTTCGCGATCGCCACCTTCGCCGCAAGCGTGCTCGAGAACTACGGCCTCGGCAGCGGGCTCGCCGGCGGTGTCGGGCTCTCCGCCGTCGCCGCGGCAGGCGTCGTCGTCACGGTTATTTTCATCGACAAGATCGGCCGCCGCCGGCTGACCATCCCGCCGCAATGGCTGTGCGCCGTCGTGCTCGCCATCATCGGCTTCTGGGTGGGCGCTCCACCCGTCGTCGTCCTCACTCTGTTCCTGATCTTCTCGTTCTTCAACGCCATGTACAACACGCTGACCGGCGTCTACCCGGCCGAGGTCTTCCCGACCGAGATCCGTGGGCTCGGCACCGGCTTCGCCACCGCCTTCAGCCGCATCGGCGCCGGCCTGGGAACTTTTGTCCTGCCCTGGTCCATGGACAACATCGGCGTCAGCGCGACCATGCTCTTCGCCGCCGGCCTCGTCACCGTCGGCGCCATCGTGTCCCAGCTGCTCGCCCCGGAAACAGCGGGCGTCAACCTCAGTCAGTGCTCCTCTGGTATGCAGCACGGGCATTCGCTGGCCAACGTCTCTCACTGACAGCGCGTCAGACACCTTCGGGCGGACCTCGCGGACACACCACCTCCGTAGGGGCCGCCCGCTGGTGTTGTCGCCTGTTGTCCGTACGGCCCGGTCCGTCCCTCGATCCCAGGCGGAGACGCCCGCACCATGACTTCTCTGATCAACCGCGTCCGCGGACGGCTGAATTGCGAAGCACGCGACCTGATGCGCGGCGGACCGCCCACCGACGAGCTGGTGCGGCCGATGGGCGGCGACGTGCCGTCGGATACCCGAGTCGTTCAGGTGCTCGACCTCTGCATGCGCGTCGGCGAGGTACTGCTGTCCAGCGGAGAGCCGGCGGGCCATGTCGGAGCCACGATGACACGGCTCGCCGCGGCCTGTGGGCTTCCGACGGTCGACGTCGACATCACGTTCAACTCGATCGCCGTCTGCTGCCATCGCGGAGTGGCGGCAGCGCCCGTGACGACGATGCGCATCGCGCAGTACCGCACCACCGACCTCACCCGGCTCGAGTTGGTCACCGGCATCGTCGAGCGGGTCGAGCGCGGCAAGATGACGGCGGAGACAGCGGCCGGCGAGCTGACCGCCGCCATCGCCGCCCGCCATCCGTACCCGCGGTGGGTGGCTACGGCCGGGTGGGCCGGCCTCGCAGCAGCCGTGGCGCTGTTGCTCGGCGGATCTGTGATCATCGCTGCCACCGCCTTCGTGCTCAACGCCTTCATCGATCGCCTCGGCCGTCGGCTCGGACGATGGGGAGTCGCCTCGTTCTTCATGCAGCTGATCGGGGCGGCGGTTGCGACCACCGCCACCATCGGTTTGTTCGCTGCCGGGGCGATCCCCGAAGGCGCGCGTCCCTCGCTCGTCATAGCGGCCGGCATCACTGTGCTGCTGTCGGGTCTGTCCGTGGTTGGCGCCGTCCAGGACGCGATATCGGCGTACTACGTCACCGCCACGGGCCGGGCCGCGGAAATCGCCCTGCTATCGGCCGGTCTGCTGGCCGGTGTCATCCTCGGACTCAAGCTAGGCCAGCTGTTCGGCCTCATCCTCGACCCCGCTGCAGCGCTGGGCGCCGACCTGAGCCAGTTCTGGATCTCCGCCTGCGCCGCCACCGTCGCGGCCGCCATGTTCGCCCTGGCCGGCTATGCGCCGCTGCGCGCCCTCCCCGCCGCGGGACTGACCGGAGGCGTCGGCTGGGTGATCTATGGTGCACTTACCGTGTTCGCGAACTTCGGCCCGGTCTCCGCTACCGCCGTCGCGGCCACGTTCGTCGGGCTCGTCACCGGACTCGTCCGCCGGCGCAGGCGTTTGCTCCCACAAGTAATTGTGCTGTCCGGCATCATTCCTCTGCTACCCGGTCTCACCGCATACCGAGGCTTCTACCAACTCGCCACCCAGGAGGTGGTCGACGGTCTGGTCACCCTCACTCTTGCTGCAGCCATCGGCCTGGCCCTCGCGGCTGGGGTCGCGCTCGGCGACTTCATGTCCCGTCCCCGGCCGGTCAACCCCTGACCCTCACAGCGAGGGCACCTCTCTCACACCGAGAGGCCGACTGCGCCACCGGCGCCGGTCAGCAAATGCACCAGCTGCCGAGAGCGATGGTGCAAGGTCGCGCTGGCTCCGAGGACGAGCGACTCATAACGTGGCCTTTGAACACCATCGGCTCATGTTCGCAGCCTCCACCCTGACCAGCCCATGCCGTGACAACGGTCGGGGCGATGCCTGATGTCGAGCTGCCGCAGCGGTTCCCTTCAATCGCCGCAGTACGGGCACCAACCGTACGAGCCAGCGGTGTACATCCCTGGTGAAGTCACAGGAACAAAACTGAGGAGCTGAGTATGAGCAGCGGCAACGTGCGATGGTTCACCGAACTGGGTATGGCCGACCTCGACCAGGTAGGGGGCAAGAACGCCTCCCTCGGCGAAATGATCGGCAATCTGGTCACGGCCGGGGTGAACGTGCCGGACGGGTTCGCCACCACCGCGGACGCGTTCCGGCGGTACGTCGCGCAGGTGGAGACCCAGATCAACGATGAGCTGGCAGCGCTCGACGTGGACGACGTGCGGCAGTTGGCCGCGGCCGGACGCCGGATCCGGGCAACCGTGCTCGAGCAGCCGTTTCTCGAAGACCTGGAACGCGACATCCGCGAGGCGTTCTCTCGGCTGGACAGCGACAACGCAGGATCCTTCGCGGTGCGTTCCAGCGCGACCGCGGAGGACCTGCCGGACGCCTCATTCGCCGGACAGCAAGAGACGTTCCTCAACGTCCGCGGAATCGACGCGGTGCTGCGGGCGGTCAAGGAAGTCTTCGCGTCGCTGTACAACGACCGGGCCATCGCGTACCGGGTACATCACCGCTTCGAGCACGCCGGGGTCGCTCTGTCGGCCGGCGTGCAGCGGATGGTCCGCTCGGACGTCGGCTCCTCCGGGGTGATGTTCACCGTCGACACCGAGTCCGGGTTCCCCGAAGCGGTGTTCATCACATCCTCGTACGGCTTGGGCGAGGCGGTGGTCCAGGGCGCGGTGAACCCGGACGAGTTCTACGTCTACAAACCCGCTCTGCGGGCCGGCCGTCCCGCCATCCTCAAGCGAGGTGTCGGCAGCAAGGCCACCAAGATGGTGTTCACCAACGACCGTGCGGTGGGCCGGACCACCGAATTCGTCGAGGTACCCGAGGGCGACCAGGCCCGGCTCAGCCTCACCGACGACGAAGTGGAGCAGCTGGCTCGGCACGCGCTCACCATCGAGAATCACTACGGCCGGCCGATGGACATCGAGTGGGGCAAGGACGGCGTTGACGGCCGGCTCTACATCCTGCAGGCCCGGCCCGAGACGGTTCAGTCCAGGCAAAACGCCGGCGCCGTGCGCCGCTTCCGCCTCACGGAGTCCGGCGAAACGCTCGTCACTGGCCGGGCGATCGGCCAGCGGATCGGCGCCGGCGCGGTCAAGATCCTCCAGTCGGCCGAGCAGATGCACTCCTTCGCACCCGGGGACGTGCTCGTCGCGGACATGACCGACCCCGACTGGGAACCAATCATGAAACGCGCCGCCGCCATCGTCACCAATCGTGGCGGGCGCACCTGCCATGCCGCGATCATCGCCCGCGAGCTCGGCATCCCGGCAGTGGTCGGCACCGGCGACGCCAGCCGCACGCTGATCGACGGCCAGGAGGTCACCGTCTCCTGCGCCGAGGGTGACACCGGCCTGGTGTACGCCGGGCGGCTCGACTTCGCAGTGGAGGAGAGCGATACCGGTGAACTGCCGGACATCGGCGTCAAGGTGATGATGAACGTCGGCACGCCGGAGCAGGCCTTCGCGTTCGCTCGCATCCCCCACGCCGGGGTCGGCCTGGCCCGGCTGGAGTTCATCATCAATCGCCAAATCGGCATCCATCCGAAGGCGCTTCTGCAGCTATCCGACCTCGACCAGCCGCTACGCGCCACGATCGAAGGCATGATCACGGCGTACGCGAGCCCGCGCGAGTACTTCGTGCGACGGGTCGCCGAGGGGGTCGGCATGCTGGCCGCCGCGTTCGCCCCGCATCCGGTCATCGTGCGGATGTCCGACTTCAAGAGCAACGAATACGCCAACCTGGTCGGCGGCGAGGTGTTCGAGCCGGACGAGGAGAACCCGATGATCGGCTTCCGCGGGGCCTCCCGATATCTGTCGGAGGACTTCCGTGAGTGCTTCGCGATGGAGTGCGAGGCGATGCGGATCGTCCGCGACGACATAGGGCTGACCAACGTCAAGCTGATGATCCCGTTCGTCCGGACGGTCGCCGAGGCGCAGGGAGTGATCGAGCTGCTGGCCCGGTACGGCCTCGAGCGCGGTCGTAACGGCCTGGAAGTGGTGATGATGTGCGAGGTTCCGTCCAACGCGGTGCTCGCCGATCAGTTCCTCGACCACTTCGACGGCTTCTCCATCGGCTCGAACGATCTAACCCAGCTCACCCTGGGCCTCGATCGCGACTCGGCGCTGATCGCAGAGTCGTTCGACGAGCGCGACCCGGCGGTCCTGTCCCTGATCAGCGCGGCGATCCGGGCCTGCAAGGCGCGCGGCAAGTACGTCGGCATCTGCGGGCAGGGACCCAGCGACCACCCCGACTTCGCCGAATGGCTGATGGGGGAGGGCATCGACTCGATCTCGCTCAACCCGGACTCCGTCGTGGAGACGTGGCAGCGGCTCGCCGCTAACTCCTGATCTTCAGCTTCTGCAGGATCAGCGTGGCCATCTCCTCGACGGACGACGCCGAGGAGTCGATGGTCGGTATCCGGTGCAGCCGGAACATCGCCTCGGCGCGGCGCAGTTCGTGGGTGCACTGCGCAAGAGACGCGTACCGGGAGTCCGGACGCCGCTCACTGCGTACCTGACTGAGCCGCTCGGGGTTCGTGACTATCCCGAAACAGCGATCCCGCAGCTTCCGCAGCGGCCGGGGCAGACCGACACTCTCGAGGTCCTCGTCGACCAGCGGGTAATTGGCCACGAAGATGCCGTGCTGCAGGGCCAGGTACATGGTGGTCGGCGTCTTCCCGCACCGGGACGGCGCCAGCAGGATCACCTCGGCTTTGTCGAGCGCGCGCAGGCTCTGCCCGTCGTCGTGCTCGATGGCGAACTCCACGGCCGCCATGCGGTTGTTGTAGCGCTGGATGTCCCCGACGCCGTGCAGCCGGGCCGCCACATGCATGCCTCGCACGCCGAGGATGCGCTCCACCGGCTCCATGTGCAGGCCGAAAAAGTCGATGACCGGGCACCTCGTCGTGAGCAGCACCTTCCGGATCTCGTCCACCGCGGCGGTGAGAAAGACCAGCGGCAGGACCGGCCCGTCCATCGCCTCGTCCAAAATCGCGACAATGCGCCGCGCCTCGTCGACGGTGGAGATGAACGGGAACAGCCGGCGCTCGAACGCCAGATCCGGGAACTGGATCAGCAACGCGTTCCCCATGGTCTCGGCGCTGATCCCGGTGCTGTCGGAAAGGAAGAACACCGGCACGGTCGCATCGCTGGACACCATGGCTTCCATCCTCGCGCACCCGACGCTCAAGGGAGACAGACGGCTGAGCGGGTCGGCGGCGAGCAGGCGTGGCGCGGGCACCGGTGGCGGCGTGGTCTCGAACGCGGCGTAGGTGTCGATCTCGGCGTTGAACTTGGCCAGCCAGAACGGGTGAGCGTCGATCAGTAGCTTCGCTACCACGTCGACGCCGTCGTGCACGTCGGCGAGCAGGACCGCCTTGTCGCGGCGGTGCAGCACGGCATCGACGCGTAGGCCAGGACACAGCGTGCTGGTCTGTCGTCGAACGGGCGGGTGGCGGTGTTGATCTTCAGATGACCTCCCCGCATGCGACAGCGGACTGGGGCCGGGGCGCCGCTACCGCCGGCGGGAGGTCGAGCGCGGCGTCGGCGCTCGCCCGATCCACCGGCTTGGTGACGGCGGCGGCAATCACCGGTAGCGCTTGCTCTTAATAGTACAGGTCTACCGGCTTGCCGCGGGTGTGACGAGGGCGTACACGCGGTGCGGCATCCAGCGCGCCGTTCGGCCCGGCTGTCCGGGTTGGGGTGCCGGTAAGAAACGTGTCACCAGCCGCCAACGACGGTGATTACATCTACGCGAGGTAGCTTGCGGCGATGTCCTCGGGTGGGTTGGTGTAGCGGTGTATGTGGCGCTGGGACCGGTGGCCGAGCCGGCGCTCGAGCTCGTAGGCGTCGCTGCGGATGGTCTCGGCGAGCGCGAAGGCGTACGTGTGTGCCGCACAGCCCCACTATCCAGCGCGCCCTGGCCAGCAGACGGTGACGCTGCTGTACTACCAGCCGCAAGTCCGACTGATTCTCGCCCCGGCGGATGGGCCGCCCGAGCCGGGGGCTTGTGTGGGTCGCCGTCCGCACGAGGTGACCGGCTTCGTCCGCCGGCTACCGGCCGGAGCGACAGCGTCGCCGCAGCAACTCGAGCATCGGCACGGAATTAAGTCACGATCCTGTAGACAATGATAGCGGCAGCAACGACGAGAGCGACGAATACACCGCCAATTAGGACGTGTCGCCACGTGTACGAGAGCCTCAGATGCACAGTTTCGCTGTAACTGTGGTATCTGGCGTTACCGATAAAAGGGCTCGCACTAGGTGCCGAATCTCGAGCAGCTTTGCGCATCTCTTCGTATGCTGCCTGGGCCGCGCGCTCATCTCTGATTCTCCGCCAGCGAACTACACCGAAGACCGCCCCGGCTAGAGCTATCGCGCCAGCGATGACCGACGCAACTTTGTCGGCTTCGTCCAGCCAGTCCCACATAGCCGCAGCCTAACGAGGTTCCTGCAGGAAGATAAAGATCGAGGCCTGAATGGAAAATTAGTACTGGTGTTCTGCTCACCGCTAGGGTCACGCCGTGGGCGAGCCTCGCTGCGAGCTGTGGCAGTCAGTCGTGGAGGTCTCGTATCGGTCTGCCAGCTCACGAGTAGACGGCAGGTTTGCGACCAGGCTTTAGCAACCCGGCGGCTGTGCCCTGCCGAGATCGTCTCTGATGGTCCGCCAGAGCGGCGGCTATTACCCCACAAAGACAGCCAACCGGGATAGCCCGCTACCCGTCTCAGGAACCCACGCCTTACGGCAAGCGATGCTTGATGATCGCGTGGCACGCACCGCTCGGTCCTCAGGGCTGGTCGTCGTCGTCGAGATGCGGCCGGTGCTGCTTGATCCGTTCGACGTCGGCGGCGTCCCACACCTTGCCCATCTCAAGCACCTGATAGGGGTCGGGAAAGTCTTTGCGGGTGATGATCTGGTAGGCGCGCTGGCGGGAGACGTTGAGCCGTCTGCGGATCTCGCGCGGCCGCGATCACCGGATCCGTGGCGATCTCCTCCTCGGCCGGGCCGGTCAGCCGCAACCAGGCCATCACGGCGACGGGTTCGTCGTGCCCGGGGCGGCGGTACACCCGAAACGCCTCGGGCTGGCGGTCCAGCCAGAACGCCGCGATTGCCGCGCTCTGCGCTTCCTCGGTTCGCGTCACTAGGCGCCGGACCTGCGCGGCGTCGCCCGGGCGCAGGGAGTCCTGCCACACTGTGCCGCGGTCGCCGAAGTCAACGTACGGGGTGAACAGCGGGTTGTCGCGCTGCAGGTAGAACAGGTCGAGGATGACCCGCTGTTGCTCGCCGCCACCGGCGCGACGCAGCTGCTGCATGAGGTGCTGACGGATCCGCTCGTTGAGAACTGCGTACGCGTCGTGGTCGCGCCACCGCATGTCGGCGTCCAGCACCTCCCGCACGAGGTCGTGCGGGAACAGTCCGAATGGTTCCTGCTCGATGAACGACAAGCTGCGCATCCAGGAGAACACGTCCGATGCGTCGGTGACCTGCAGTCCGGCGCGCAGCAAGTCTTCGGTCGTGGCCCGTACCCGAGCACACACCTCAAGCGCCCGGCGGTGCCGCGGTCCCGGCACGGTGGTCAGGAACCGGTCGAGCAGCAACCGCACCACGTCCGGGATCCCGGACTCCCACCCCGGGCCGCTCACCGAAAAGATGCTCGACGTGCGGAAAGTTGCTGGCCACCAAGGCACCCCCCACGCTACGCCTCGCTGCTGCACAGCGGCCGCAGCGGCATCAAGCACCTTGGTCCGTCCTTCTCTCTACCAGAACCGGCGGTCCGCCGCCGACAAGCCAGCCAGATGCTGTTGCTAGACCGAATCGCCGCCCAGCTCATCCCTCAGCTTCCGCAGCCGCGCACGTTCCTCACGCTCCCACTTCTCAACAGTGGGATACGGCAGATCGAACTCCTCCGCCAAGTCCTCGAACTCATTCCTGCCGAAATGCTTCGCCCGCAGCTGCTCCGTACGGCGACGATTCTCCAGCGCCATCCGCTCCGCCGCCGACGCGCTCGACGAACCCGGCTCCGGATCCCCCAGCAGTAACCGCTGACACCACGCCAGCGCCACCACAGCGGCCAGGATGCCGAAGATCAACATCTTGACAATCTAAGGGCCACCAACACCGCCCAACTGCACAACGTCCGGTTCAAGATCAACGGACGACACAGAACTGGCTGACTAGACGAAAGCCGGACAGGTTAGCGCCGATGTCCTTCCCAGAAGCGCGATGCCGATCATCGCCGCGGCGTCGTCCGCCCGCCCGGCGTCACAGCCGGTGAGCGCCACGCGGGCCCCGGCGTCGACGAGGGCCGCGGCCGTGGCGGCGCCAAAGCCCGCTGGTGCCGCCGGTGACGAGCACGCGGACGCCGTCCCCCGCAAGTCGCTCGTGGGCAAAGCGTCGGCCAGCGGCGAAGGGGGGCCTGCAGTCCATGCGCCCCTTTTCACGACATAGGACCGACCCAGAGCCCGACAAGGGCTCCGACACCACGCGGAACTGCATCAAGAGGGCTCGGGCCCGGGAACAGCACGGCCGCCACGATCGAGCCACGTAACCCTCGTGCGCCGCGGAAGTCGCGCCCCGACGGCCGTACTCTGCGCGCATGATTGAAGATCCGTTGCGTGAACTCGAGGACGGCCTCCGCTACTGGAAGACTCGCCCGAAGTGGCCCGCCGACCTGCACAACAGCTTTTACCGGCGGCGAGCGGAAATCACCGACGGCCTGTTCACCGACACCTGGTGGAAGCAGACGCTGCGCGACCTCCACGCGTGGATCGCTACCCGCAATGCTCGCCATGCCGATCTGACCGAGCGGTTCCGCCACCACCGCACGGAACTGCAGCACGCGTGGGCGTCGGTGATCGCACCGAATCTCGCCGGAGACATCACCACCGTCACCTGGGAACAGGTCTGCGACCTTCCGGCGCTGGGTGCACGGATCAAACCGACCGCCTCGGGGTCCGGGGTGTTCCCGTCGAAGCTGTCGCACTTCATCGCCCCGGCCCTGTTTCCGGTCCTGGACCAGACCGCGCTGCCCGGCGGTCAGGGCAGCTATGCCGGCTACTTCGATTTGGTGCGCCAAGCTTGGGCCGGCACGCGCGCCGCGGACCGGGCCGCGCTGCAGGAACGGCTTACTGCCGAGATCACGAATGCTGGCCATGATGAACCCATCACGGGGTATCCGTTCGTGAACAAGATCGTGGAGTTGCGCCTTATCGGCCGGCATCACCCGGCCTGAGACCCACCAGTGAGTACGGGTCCAGGTGAACGTCGTCGACTCCTACGCGTCCGACTACGCGGCCCAGCCGAGGCTTGGAGCTCTCCGAGAGCAGAGGGCGTGCCCCCGGCGGCGCGTAGCCCTCTGCGTGGTCGAACGGTGACGGCCCCGGAGGCCCGGCATGTCGGTGGGCGCATATACGGTGTGCCCGTGCTCAGGGGGAGGCAGGCGCGCAAGCTACTGCGCGTGGTGATGGCGAATTGTCCGCATACGGCGGATAAACGGTCATTAAGGAATGTCCGGGTCGACGTCTCACCGGCCCTGCCACGGTTGTCCAGTGCGACCGAGGTTCGACCGTGACCGGGCGGATCCCCGGCCGGCCCGGCGCGCCGGCTCAGGAATCGGCAGGAGTGCGGACAGCCGGGGCGGAAACGTCGTCGATGACCGTGCCCGAGGCGTTCCGGGCGCTGCTGGTGGCCGGTGGGCGAGATGCGTCTCGCATCCTGGCACAGGCGGCGCAGGACATCGACACGCAGAGCAGCGTCAGTGAACACAGAGGGTCGCTCGGGGACGCCGTCGAGGTCCTGCGTCACAGTTCGGTACGCCTCGACGCCGTCTGCGACCTGCTCGCGGACCGTGATGTCGAACGACCCTTTCGCGTCGTCCTGATGGGCCGGACGATGGCCGGTAAGAGCACCCTGTTCGAGTACCTGTCCGCCGGCGACGGGACACGCGTCGGCGACGGCAGGCAGCGCTACTCCCGGGACTCCTGTGTCCGGGTCGCGAAAAAGATCCCTGTCGAGATCGTCGACACTCCGGGCGTCGGCGCCATGGATGGCGAAGAGGATTACGAGGTCGCGTTCGGTCAGGTCGCGGAAGCGGATTTGATCCTCTGGGTGGCCACCGACCAGGCCACGCAGGAACAGACCGGACACGCGCTCGAACGGCTGGCCGACCTCGGCAAGCCGATCCTCGTCGCCCTGAACTGTCTCACCGACGTCACGGACGACATCGGGCTGCTGGACATGATCGAGGAGCCCGACCGGGTGTTCGCCGACGCGGAGGGCAACCTGGCGCCGATCCGTCGTCACCTCTCACGCGCCGGCGGGCGTTACCTCGACGCGGTGCCGATCCACGCCCAGGCGGCCCGACTGGCCTCCACCGGTGAACTCGACGCCGACGAAGCCCGCATCCTGCACGCCAACAGCCGCATCGACGCCCTGGTGGGGGCACTGCGCCTGCAAGCGGAGCGCACCCGCGGACAACGGCGGATCATCAGCATCTGCGACGGTCTGCGCCTGGCGCTGCTGGACGCCGCCGGCGCGCTGGGGGACGCCCGCGTCACAGCGGCCACGGCGCTGAAGACGAGCATGGGGATGCAACTCGAGTTCCGGACGCGCGCCGTGCGACGCGTCGACGACGCGCACGAAGAACTCAACGCCGCCTTCGCGGCAGCCGTCACCGCCCGCGAGCGCTGGGCCGAGACCGTCGACGTCGACCAGGACCTCGACAGGATCAACCAACGGCTGAACGACGAGATCGCCGCGCTGCGCACCGAACTCGAGCGCTCCGCCGCCGACACCGGACAGCGGCTGCAGGCCGACCTGAACGACATCGCCGTCGACGTGGCCGACGACTGGGCGGGGCTCGCCGTCGACGGCTTCCGCGATCTCGACGGCACCGGCGCGGTCTGGGGTAACCGCGCGGTCAAAGCCGGTGGGCGTTTCGCCCTGGGGCTGGGCGGGCTCGCCCTGGGCGCGAAGGCTGGCGCGGCCGCCGGCACTCTCCTGGGGCCCGGTCTGGGCACCGCGATCGGTGTGGTCGCCGGTGGCACCATCGGCATCGCCTCGAGCCTGCTCGGCGCCGACCGGCTCATCGACTGGATCGGCGACAGGACGTTCCGCAGCGCCGCGGAGATCCGCAGACGCCGCCGCCGCAAGATCCGCGACCAGATGTCCGAGCGGCTCACGAAGCTCAAGGGAGATCTCGTACCGGCCGCCGAGCGGGTACGACAGGGCTGGCTCGACGCGGTCGAGGACGAGGTCGCCCGGCAGTACGCTGCCAGCGCCGTGCTCGAACGCTCCCTCACCGTGCTGAAGCGCGCCGCCTCGGACGAGATCGAACCGGCGATCGCCCGGATCGACACCGAACTCGCCCGCGAGCTCCTGCGCTGCACCGGCCACGAGCAGGTCGCGTCGACCGTCGTACGGGCCACCCGCTGGCGGGGTGCGGGCATCGCGGTCGAAGTCCCGGAGCCGGCCTTCCGCGAACTCGAACTCCTCCCGGCGACCCAGTGCGTGGAACGGATCATGCCCACCTCGGCGGAGGGATCGGCGAGCGCCGGCGCGCTGCAGATCATCCGGCATCTGGCAGAACGCGAGGTGACCGTCCACGAGACGAGCCCGGACAGCCTGGAGGTCGTCCTGGACGAGCCCGTGGCCGCCGGGGTCCGGGAGGCATGGCATGCTCTCGCCCGCGTGCACACCGGCGTCGACGTGCGCATCAGGGAAACGGTCGAAGGAGGCCCCTCGTGACGAACGTCCTCGTGCACGAACTGCCATCGCGTGCCCAGGAGCTGATGTCACGCCTGCAGCACGTCCTGCAGTCCGGTTCCGGCGCGCTCGCCGGGGAGCTACTCGCCCGCGCCCGCATCGAATCCCGGCAGAAGCCGCGGATGGTGCTCACCGGCCAGTTCAGCAGCGGCAAGTCGAGCCTGATCAAAGCGTTGACCGACGGGGCCGTGAATCCCGTCATCGACGCCGACATCGCCACCGATGCCGTCACCGAGTACGAATGGGACGGCGCGGTGGTGCTCGTCGACACTCCCGGTGTCCAGTCGGGTCTGCGCGGCCACGACGAACTGGCCTCCGGGGCGATCGGCGAGGCGGACTTCATCCTGTTCGTCATCACCGTGAACCTCTTCGACGACGCCTCCCGCGACTACCTGCGGCACCTGGCGAACGGTCTGCAGCTGTTCGGACAGACGATCGTGGTGATCACTCAGGCCGGCAAGCAGACCGCGGCCGAAGGCGTGCGCGACAAGGCGGTTCAGGACGCGCTCGGCACCTCGGCGTTCAACCTTCCGATCGCCGAGGTCGACTCCGTCTACTACCTGCGCAGTCTCGACGGCGGTCCCCGGGCCGGACTGCTGCGCACACGCTCCGGCATCGACGACCTACGCGCGCGGATCAACCAGATCAGTGAGGACCGGGGCGAACTCGCCCGACTCCGCCAGCCGCTGCATCTGATCCGCCAACTGTGTGACGAGGCACAGCAGCTGTTCGTGGAGGACCCCCAGGAGCAGTCCGCGCTCGGCCTGCTCGCCGCGCAGCGTTCCGCGGTCTCCGACCGCCGCTACATGATCGAGAGGTCGTTGCTCACGGCAGAGTCGGACTTCAGATCGGCGTGCCTGGTCGACGTCACGGCGTTCGTCGACACAACGACGAGTCTCCGCGCCGACGATGCACGGGCGAAGGAGGTCCGCGACGCGGCCGAGGCACGGCTTGTGGAAGCGCTCGAGCGCCATGCCGAGCAGTTCGCCCACGCGATCAACCGGCTGACCGCGATGCAGTTCGACAAGTTCGTGGAACGACTGTCGGAGATCGGCGGCAGCAATCGAGCCCAACGCCTCCTATCGCCGCCCGCGAGTGATGTGGCGCTGGAGACGCCGCCCGGGGTGCAGACCACGCCGTCGGACGCATCCGCACGCCACCAGACCGCGCCGAGCATGGACTGGCGGAAAGTCACCGATCAGATCACGAAGGGCCGGCAGTGGTGGGGTGCCGGAGACGGTCTCAAGAGCGCGTCAGGGTCGGTCGGCCACAACCTCGTCAAGGACGTCGGCCACCTGTTCGGGAAGAAGTTCAAGCCCTGGGAGGCTCTGAAACTAGCTGACAGGATCGGCAAGGCCGCCAAGATCGGCGGCTTCGCGATACAGATCGGCCTGACCGGCTACGAGGTCTGGAGAGGCGAACGCGAAGCGCGCACCGCTCAGCTCCAGGACGAGCGTCGGCACGCGACATTCGTCACCGAGATCATGGGACACGCCGACAAGATCGCGGCCGACGCACGCCGGCAACTCTGGCAGATCATCGACCCACCCATGGACGCCTTCCTCGCCGAGATCCAGGCCGCTCAGGACGAAATCCTCGGCGCCGACCTCGCGCGCGGGACTGCTGCTCGAGAACTGAGCGCGATCGCATCGGAAGCGGATCGTCTCCTGACCGAGAGCTCTGCAGCGGGCGGGTAGTCGACGCGCGCTCGCCGAGAAGCAGAAACCCGATCATGGCCGGACAGCGGTTCGAGGTAAGAAGTGATTCATGGTGCACCGCCGACGCCCGGATTGCCGGTCGGCTCGGTGGCTTCCTGCCTCGATCTCGAGGATCTGCACCCGCCGGGCCGCTGCGGTTCGGGCTCACGGCTCGCCGCCGTACCGCCAGCGCGTAGGACCGCTCCGGCACGCTGTCCGCACACGCCGATGAGCTGGCGGTACGCATCAAAAACAAGTGGTGGTGTGGTTGGTGAATTCGTCACCAATGCAGGCGGGGCGGTCACCGCGGTCCGCATCTTGACGGTCGATCCACCGACACGATCGGGTGACCTCTCCCGATGATGTGAACTAGGAGCTTCCCGCGGCCGTGGCAGCAGCATTAACCGTTTCGCGAACAGTCGCGATCTGCGACGCGTTGGCCGAATCGGCTGCCCAATCCCAGCTCGGAGGATCGCCATGAACCGCATGTCACGCGCAACCGCCCTGACCTTTGTCCCCTTGGCTCTCGGGGCCATCGCGGTTGCGCCGGCTGGTCCGGCGCAGGCCGTTGAGGGTCACCCGGCGGTGGGCTGCCGGGAGGCGCATGCCCAGCAGGATCTGCGGACCATGTCCGGGCAGCGCATGGGCACCGTCCACCTCCGGCAGTACTGGTGCTGGGACGGTGCGAAGGTCACGCAGGTTTCAGACCCGAGGGTGACGATCACTCGGCGGATTCTGGCGCAGTACACCTATAAGTGGACCGACCAGAACGTCACCAAGATCGACCGGGAGCCGCAGAACGGTGGCTACTGGACCCGCCAAACGGTGCTCACCGGCGTGATGAGCTTCTGCGTCCTCAAGTACGGCTGCATCCGCAGTCTCGACATCGAGCTTGACCAGTCCCTCTTCGGCGACGGCGTCTCCTACGTCGCCCCTTGAGAAGTGGCACGTCGCGGATGGCCGCGTCCGCCCACCGGCGGACGCGGCGACTGCATGACCGCGGTCAGGCTGCCGTCATGGTCGTCCTCGCCCATGGCTCGGTGCGCGCCGGATGCCGCGTCGCCCAACGGCGGCAGCGGGCGACGGAAATCGCGGCCTATCGAGTTTGGTGGGTTAGCTGACCCGCGGTGTGTCGGCTCCTCCGAAACGCCGGGGACGGCCTGGAGTTCAGGAGTCGTCGTCGGCGCCAGGGCCGCGGCGCCGACGTTGAGTCGTTGAACGATGCGCGGGCCCACCGGGCGCACCGGCGCACCGGGCGCACCGGGCGCCCGAGCCGTGTGCTGGGCACGGCGAGCCGGGAGCCGGTCGGAGCGGTCGGCGCCGACCGGCACGCCGCGGTACGCCAGGCGTCGGCCGAGCGGCCGGGCTGGCGGACGCGAGCGGCGAACCTGCGCACCAGCCCGGGCGACGACCGCGAGGTCGAGTTCGTCTTCGCCGTCGACTACCAGGTTCGGGGCGGTAGCGGGCTGTCCGTGCTGGCCACCGCCTCGACGGGTTGGTCGTGCGGGGCCGGTGCTGTGGCGGGACAGCCACCAAGCGGTTGCCCCATCCGGCCCGCGGCCGCAGCGCTCGGGGCCGTAAGTCGCTGCTGCGAGCTCGCGATGCCGGTAACGCCGCGGCCAACCGCAACGCCGACACCGCTTCGCCACTCTGGGCGAACGTTCTTCGTGAGGCGCGGTCGCGCCGATGCAGCGTAAAGGGAAAGGGTGCCGTGGTAGCCGATCGTCTGCAGAAGGCGCTGGAGATGGCGCAGACCGTCCGTGACCCGCGCCGGCGGCGTCAGCCGGCCAGCGCGCTTGGAGGCTGGCGGTGAGCGGGTCGCGCATCCGTGACGCGGGGTGGGAGGCGCACCGTGCCGCGATCGCACATCTGGAAGCGTTTGGCGACGCGATGCTGGCCGAGGAGGACGGCTACGCCGATGAGGTCGTGTCGCCGGCCGTCGGCCCGTACTGCGGATGTTCCGACTGCGACGTGCGCGAGACGCTGGCCGCTGCCTGGCCCATCCTGCTCGCCGATGCCGCCGCGATCGTCGAGGTGGCCGGGCATAAGGTCGCGGCGCAGCTGCTACGCGCGGAAACCACTCGCGTCCGGGAGGTCTTGGCCATCGACCCGGGCGTCGCGCACTGACGGGATCGGCCATGCCGGCAGCTCGGACCGGGCCGGCCAGCCGGTGGGCTCTACGGGCGTCCGGGCGAGCTGGTCAACGGCTCGGGTCAGGCAACGCCTGCCGGACCCGGACTGCGGGCACCTGCAGCACCGCGGCGAGGGCGCGTATCTCGTCGTCGGTGGCGGGGCGGCGGCCCTGCTCGAGCAGGGCGTCCTGGAGTTCAGCGCTACGACCGAACAAGACGTCGACGCAGACGTCATCGCCGAGGCACGCCGCATCGTCGGTTCCACTAACCTCACTGCTACGGAAGATTTCTAGCCGGAGTGTCACGGATCATCTGACCCGGATCCGTAATGCATCAATTGGAGCCTGGCACCCCGCGCCCGCCTCTTCTCGGAGTCTCGGAGCCGGCGACCGACGGATTAGAAAGGGTCCCGTCGCGTTGTCAGCCGCGACCGCGAGCCCGCTCCCGCCTTTGCGTGGCGCGGATGGTCTTACGGCGTGACGGCAGCACAGGCGTGCGTTCACGCCGCATCGCGATCAGCTTTCGTGTTGGCGCCTCAAGCACGAAGGTCACGCCGGCGAGCACAAGGAGAGCCAGGCCGATCGCAAAGATCGCCGTCGCGAGGAGCGACATGACGATCGCGCCTCCAGTCGGCTCCTGCTTCGAAGTGGTGCGGTAGCTGAACAGCTGACGACGGGTGGTGTAAACCGTCTGGGTTTCTTGGGTGGCAGGGTCACGGAACACCCTGGCGGCCCACCCGTTCATGAAGGCGCCGGCGCGATAGATCCGCACGCACAGCATCGTCTGAGCGTGGTTGATGTTGGTTCGGCTCATGGCTCTGCTGATCGGTTGTCGGGGCGGCGGGTTTAATATCGCGGCCATCACCGTACGGTCCGAGCCGCTTAACCGGGCCGGGCGGCTGCCGAAAGGGGACGCGTGGCCCGCCGACCCCTCCTGCTCACCGCCGCCGTGGCCTTGGCCACGGCGGCTGCCGCCGGTTGCCGGGCCGACGCCCCGCCACCGACTGCGCCGGTCGTCTCGGCAGCGCCCGCGGTTACGGCAGCCGCGAGCGTCATGGCAGCCCCGGCAGTCACCACGAGTCCAGCATCGCCTGCTCCCGACGTAGGAGCGCAGGTGGAAGCCGTCCGGGAGCTTCTTGCCCGGATCCCGGTAGGTGGCCGCGGCTCTAAGCCGGGCTACGACCGTTCGGCCGTGTTCGGCGCGCCATGGGCTGACGTCGACGGCAATGGCTGTGACACCCGTGACGACATTCTGCGCCGCGACCTCCATGGAGTCCGCTTCTTGGGACGCTGCACCGTCGCCGCCGGCTTGCTGAACGATCCGTACACCGGCCGCGCAATCGAGCTCTCCGGTGGCGGCATCCAGATCGACCACGTGGTACCGCTGTCCCTGGCCTGGCAGCTCGGCGCCGCCAGTTGGACGCAAGACCGGCGCGTTCATTTTGCCAACGACCCAGCCAACCTCCTTGCGGTCGACGCCTCCGCGAATATGCAGAAGCGGGACTCCGGGCCCGACTCGTGGCTTCCGCCCAACAAGCTGTACCGGTGCACGTACGTCGTCCGCTTCACTCGGGTGACCAGCGGGTATGGACTTCGACTCACCGCGTCCATGCGCGACGCCATCGCTACTCAGCTGAACGGGTGCCGGGAAATACAGGGCGACCTGCCCGCGACTTCCGTGCTCTCGATCTCGCCATCCACCGCGGCCGAAAGCTACTTCCCCAACTGCGCCGCCGCGAGGGCCGCTGGTGTGGCCCCGATCCGTCGCGGCCAAGAGGGCTACCGCCTCGGCTTGGATCGCGACCAGGATGGCATCGCATGCGACTAAGTCCGACGACTGGCTCTCGCCTCTTTGCAGCCGCCGGCGCGATATTTCTCCTCGACGCACCGACGCGGAAACTGATCGCAGTGCGGCGTGAGCGGATGCCCGCGCTGCCCTCACGCCGGTAGACCATCCGCGCCATGCAGGCGCGCGAGCGGCTCGGGGTCGCGGCTGACAAGGAGACGAGCAGGGTCCGCTGCTCGGACCAGTTGGCAGATCTCACGGCAGCCGAGCCTGCTCATACCACCGCGACGCTTGGGTGCCTCCGGTCGGTGGCGGGTTAGCGTGTATCCACCCTCGAGGTCATGGCCGCCCAGCCCGGCACGACCGGCTGATCCCGCTTGCGACCGGACCGGCCGGACCGGTCGCAAGCGCAACACGGGAGCAGCCACCTAACTCCTCTGCGAGCGAGCGTGGGCGATTGCATTTCGGCCACACACTAAGCCAGGCGATGGCACGATCGTCTCCATGACGGTGCTGCTCAAGGGTGCCAATACGGCGCTGGGCGCCATGTCGGTTCTGGTCACTCTCACGTGGAAGGCGAGACCGGACGCGCCGCATTTGGATGTTTCGGCGCTGCTGCTCACGCCGGAGGGCACGGTTCGCGGGCCGGGTGATTTCGTCTTCTACAACGCCCCGCGCCACGCATCGGGCGCGGTGCGACACCTGGGCAAGCAGGCTCCGGCCGGGGGCGTCGGCTTCGAAGGCATAGAGGTGGAGCTGGGGGCGGTCGAGCCCGGCGTCGATCGGATCGTCATCGCGGCTTCCACCGACGGCGAGCCGATCGGGCGGGTGCCCCAACTGACGTTACTCGTCTCCGACGCAGGCTTGGACAAGCGCCCGCTGGTCCGCTTCGACGACATGCAGGCCAACAAGGAGACCGCCTTCGCAGTGGGCGAATTCTACCGCCGCGCCGGCGGGTGGAAGTTCCGCGCCGTCGGTCAGGGCTGGGACACCGGGCTCACCGGATTGGCCACCGCGTTCGGCATCGTCGTGGAAACGCCGACGCCCGTGTCGCTGTCGAAAGCGGACAGATTGGTGCGCCTCGAGAAGTCCCTGGCCGATTGCGGCGACCGCCATCTGCTTGACCTCACCAAACGCGCCGGGGTGTCGCTCAGCAAGCGGGGACTTCAGGAGCACACCGCGCGGGTCGCGATCTGTCTCGACATCTCAGCCTCGATGGCCGATCTGTACGACTCGGGGAAAGTTCAGGCCTTCGCCGAGCGGGTGTTGGCTCTCGGCATGCGCTTTGACGATGACGCTTCCATCGACTGCTTCCTCTTCGGGGTGGGCAGCTACGAGGCCGGCACCATGACGCCGCAGAATTATCGCACCCATCTGCGTGACATCCTCGCCGAGTACGACCTGGAGGGCGGCACCTACTACGGCGACGCGATCAATCTCATGCGCCGGTACTACTTCGGTTCCGGGGTGTCCGGCCCAGAGTCGGTGCCCGTCTACGTCATGTTCCTCACCGACGGCGCGGATTTCGACGAGGACGCCACCCGTGACGAGATCCGTGCCTCCAGCCGGGAGCCGATGTTCATTCAGTTCATGGGTATCAGCCAGGCATCCTCCCAGGCCGTGAAACCGGTGCGGCGGGGCCTGTTCGGACGCCGGACGGCGCCGGCGCCACAGCCGGTGTACTCGAGCGAGTTCGCCTTCTTGGAAGAGCTCGACGAAATGCCGGACCGTATGCTTGATAACACGAACTTCTTCGCCGTCTCCGATCCGATAGAGCTGGGCGATGATGAGCTGTTCGACCTGTTGATGACCGAGTATCCGGACTGGCTCGCCCAAGCGCGGGCCCGCCGGATCGTGGGCTGAGCTCCGCACCTCGACGGGGTCCTCGGTAAAGCTAGCGACGGGTGGACGCATCCGCGCTTCCTCGCAGGCATTCGTACCAGCCTCGGACCGCGCGGCCCGGGTCCACCTCGGCGGTGGCCAGGGGCATGCCGACCGGCGTGGCCCTGGTCAACTTCTCCTGCTCGTTCAGCGGCTGCCGGAGTAAGCCGACGCCTACCGGCGCGAGCTGGCCGCGCAAGGCCGCCCGGCCGCGCAGGCCGACACGGAGGCGCGGGCCCGGGACCTGGCTGACGCCTTCAACCGCATCCTCAACCTCCACGCACTCCGTGTCCGGGCAGGTGCTCGTCACGCTGCGGGAGGTGTTCGCGGTCACACCCGGGATCGACTCGGCGCGGATGGTGGTGCTGCGTAACGACCGGCGAGACGTCTATGGTCGCGCTGTAGTGCCCTGCCCGGCCGCGGTCACCGTGACGCTGCGGCACTGGTTGGGATTCGGTGACAGGATGCGGACGCCGACCGCATCCTCACCGCCGTCGCGCCGGGAGCGTGGTTCGGCACAGGGGGCGGGCTAAGGAACTTCTGTCTGCGCTGCCTGCCGTGGCCACCCGACGGGCAAAAGTAGAGCGGCGAGTGCGGCCGCACGGATCGCGGACCCAGGGCCGACAAATCAATGATCGTCATCGAGCATCACTAGACCGTGGCGGCCTACGCCGACGGGATCATCGGCCTAAGCCCCGGGCGCCGACCGCGACGGCAGCCCGGTTGTCCACGAGGATGCCCACGCCGACCTGGCCGCGTCCGCGGCGGCCTCATCGCTGAAAACCTCGTACACTACGTCGGCGGCCACCTGCGATTACGCATTCCCAACCTGCCCGCCGCCGGCCGGTGGCACGATCGTCAGCATGATGGTGCCGCCCAAGGGTGCTCACACTGGCCTCAACACGGAGTCGGTTCTGATTCCGCTGGAGTGGAAGGCGAAGTTGGGCAGGGCAGCTGTTGATTTCGCGACGCCGCCCCGCGAGGGCGGCCACGGGAAGATTCGAGCATTTGGCCTGGGCAGGAATACAGGGCTGGGCGGGCTGGCCCCCGCCTCTAGCGCCAAGGGCTGATTCCTCACACGTCATGGGATTTTCGATCAAATTGGCGCCCGGGGTGCGGATCCGGGCCTCGTCGCGGGGACTGCGTACCAGCCTCGGGCCGCGGGCTGCACGCGTGCACTTCGGGGGTGGGCGCACCGCAATTTCAAGCGGAATCGGGCCCGTTAGCTTCTACTCGTCGTTGTCCGGCGGCGGTCGGAGCCGCGGGCAGGGCCAGGCCGCGTACAGGCGTGCGGTGGCCGCGCAGAGCAGGCGGGCCGATAAGGAGGCGAAGGCTCGCGAGTTGGCCGACGCGTTCGACCGGATTTTGAACTTGCACCGGGTGGAGTTTCCGCCGGCGCGCCGGCCCGTTGCTCCCGCGCCGCCGCCGGTCGATCGGGCCGCGATCCTGGCGCACTACGAGCAGCAGATGCTCGGTGGCATCGGCCTGTTCAAGCGGGCCGAACGCGCCGCCGCCCGGGAGCAGGCGGTGCTGCTGGCCGAGGCCGAGGCCGACCGTCAGGCCCAGCGGCTGAGGGCGCAGCAGGCCCAGTGGCAGCGCGACTTGGACGTCCAGTGGGAGCTGCTGGCCGACAACGATCCGGACACCGTCCTCGCCACGCTGGCAGAAGCCTTCGAAGACAATGAGGCGCCGGCCGCAGCGGTTGGCGTGAACGGGGCTGTGGTGTCGCTCGTGCTGCTAGTGCCGCCGGCGACGGAAGCGGTGCCCGAGCAGGTGGCTGCTCGTACCTCAGCCGGCAATATCTCGCTCAGAAAGATCACCGCCACCGACCGGGCCACGTACTACGCGCATTTCGTCTTCGGGCAAGTGCTGGTGACCTTGCGGGAGGCGTTCGCGATCGCGCCGGGGCTGTATTCCGCGCGGGTGGTCGTTCTGCGTGATGCCGGCCGGGACGCGTACGGTCGGCCTGTGGTGCCCTGTCTGGGCGCGCTCACGGTCACGCGCGCCTCCCTGACCGGGATCCGGTGGGAGGAGGCGGACGCCGAGCGCATCATCGCCGCGGTGGCGTCGGGCGCGCTGTTCCGCCGCACCGGCCGTATGAAGGAGCTGTCGCCCATCGACCTGAGCCGCGAGCCTGACATTAGCGCCTTGATCGCCGCCGTCGACCTGGATGACCTCGCTGAAGGGTGAGCGCGGCGTTGAGAAGCCAGGCGGCGATCTCTTCCCCGGCCCGTACGCCGGAGTGCGCGGTGACCTTGACCCGTTGTGCCTGCCAGCCGCCCTCGTGCAGTTCGCCGTGCGCCGGCCGTACCCCGTAGTCGGCGGCGGCCAGAAGGTCCCGGTCGAGCACCGAGTCTCCGGCGGCGAGCACCACGTCGCAGCCGAGCCGGCCGGCGATCTCGGTGACCGCGGCCTGTTTGGTGAGCAGCTCCGGTAGGCAGTAGAGCTTGCGTCCCTGTAGCGACACCACCCAGCCCCGCGCGGCCGCCCAGCCGGTCAGGTCGTCCAGCAGGGCCGGCGGCAGTTCCGCACGCTCCACGATGGCGTAGCAGAAGAAGTCGTCGGCGGTGTGTAACCGGGCCAGGTCGGCGAGAGAGCCGAGGTGGTTCCGGATCTCGGCGAGCGAAGCGCACGTTGCGCCGACCCGGTCGGACACGTGCCGCGTCCACGCCGCATCAGGCTGTCCGTCAACCAGGATCTGAGCGCCGTTGGCGACGATCGCGAAGCGGGCGGGACGCTCGGTTAGGCGTACCCGCCGGAACTGGGCCATCGTGCGGGTTGTGACCGGCACGAACGGCGCGGTCCGGTCAAGGGTGTCGAGGAGACGGCCGGCGGTACGCGTGTAGTAGCTGAGCGGCTGCCCTTCGCGGATCTCGGCCACGGTCAGCCGCGGCGGGTCCGGGTCGTCCGCGGCTAGGCCGAGCGCGGCGGCCGAATAGATTAGAGTGCGGTCGAGGTCGGCCGCGATCAGAGGCCGTCCCCGCAATCCTGCGGACGGCAGATCGATCATCCGGTCAGCTCTCGGATCAGACCCACACAGAGGTACGGCAGCCCGGGCACTTCTTCGACCGGGACACCGCGCTGGGCGGCCAGCAGCAGGATGTGCTCGGCGTCGGAGCCCGCGTCCGGGCGTATCAGCACCCGCCAGGGCACCCGGCGCAGCAGTACCCGGGTCGTCTCGCCCACCCCGGGCTTGATCAGGTTGGTGTCGCGGATGCCGTATTCCCGCCCGATGCGCTGGACCGCCTCCCATCCCGACCAGGTGGGTGTGCGGTTGGAGGCGGCCAGCCGCGGCCAGTCCCGAGCGATCGCGGGCGAGACAGAGTCGAACCATCTGCTCACGCTGTCGAGGAACAGCCCGGAGACGTCTGCGCCGGCCAGGTCGGCATAGAACTTGGCGCCGTGGAAGTCCTTCGCGGCGAGCAGAGCGGGATTGCAGACCGTCCGCGAGACCAGGCCGGACACCGTCGAGTTGAGGCAGGCCGACGGCACGAGATAGTCGTCGCGGCTGCCGTGCAGACTGGTGCAGCTGCCCGGGTCGGCGAGCACGGCCAGCGGGCCCGGGACGTCCAGCCTGTCGCGGCGGCGCAGCTCCTCAAGCGCGCCGGCCAATTCCAGGGCGATCGCGCCCTTGCCCGTCCAGCCGTCCACGAACACCACGTCGGCCGGGTCGTGCCGGTCGGCGACCCAGCGCAGCGCCGCGGCGTCGATGCCCCGGCCGCGGACGATGCTGACGGCGTAGTGCGGCCGGTCGAGCCCGTGGACGTGCCGAAACCATCGACGTAGCAGGATCCCGATCGGGGTGCCCGCGCGGGCCAGCGACAGCAGCACCGGGCGGGTGCTTACCCGGTCGCGGATCAGCTCGGCCAGCACGCCGACGTCATGGGCCAGCCGGGCTGCGCTGTTGTCCAGCGCCCGGTGGAAAAGCGCCACGTACTCGTCGGTGGGCTGGTATTCGATTGGCAAGGACTCGGCATAGTGCGCCCGCCCCGCTTGGATGGCTTGCTCGCGCTGTTCGGCGGGTGCCTCCAGCCGCACGCCGGACAGGTCGGTGAGCAGCCAGGCAACCTCGTCGCGGCGGTAGGAGCCGAAGGTCGGCCCGCGCAGCGGCGCGATGCTCACGGGACCTGCTCGCCGACGGTAGCCACGATGACGTGGTCGCTGACGGCGCCCAGCGCGGGCACCAGTCCGCCTGCAGTGGTCAGCCGTTCGCGGTCAACGGCCAGGTCTACGACCAGCAGCACGGCGTCGACGTCGAGACCGGCCAGGTTGTACGCGAATCGGGCGCCTTGGCCGTCGGGCGCTTCGAATGTGATCGCGTTGCGGATCGCGTATCCGGGCTGGTCGATGGGGACTGCGGGGGAGCGGGTCGTGCTCGCGAAGAGCACCCGGTCTCCGCGCTCGGCGAGCGCCGCGGCGAGCCGCAGAGGGGTGTACATCAGCTCCTCGGTGCCGAGGACCAGCAGGCGGCGTACGCGCGGAATGTGCTCGATGAGGGTGGGTATTGCCTCCTCGAGGCGCTCGCGGTCGGTGGGGTGGAAGCCGTGCCGGGCCGTTTCTGGCAGGCCGGCGGGCCACGGCAGGCGCAGGTGATCGACGTGGGGGTGCCGGGTCGGCCCTCGCGGCGGTTCGGCGTAGCGTTCGGCCAGCTCCCGGCCGCGGGCCAACGCATTGTCGGGGAGGGTCAACCGGGCGTGGGCCGCGGCGACGACCGAGACGGGTAAACCGAGCGCGTCGAGTCGCTCGTGGGCGGCGGCGTCGACCAGCGTCGCTACCACGTAATGGCTGTGCGGACCCAGGGCGTGCAGCTCGCGGATCGTGTTGGCCGCTGTCCGGCCCGTGCTGAGCTCGTCGTCGACCAGCACGACCGGGCCGCCCCGGGTCAGCAGGGAGGGATCGGCCGGCATGAGCTGATGGTCGGTGGCGTGCGAGTGCTCCTCGGCGAACGCGGCGACCGGCGCGACGCCCGTGCTGAGGCGGCGGGTGGAGTGCAAGCAGGACGCGCCGGGCAGCATGTCGGCCACGCACTGGCCGAGCGCTGTGGCGGTCTCGGCGTAGCCGATCACCAGCGGCGGTTCGGTAAGGTCGCCGAGCTGGGCACGCACCAGGGCGCCCAGCCGATACGCAGCGCCGAGCGAGTGTCTCGGCTCGACCGGTACATGCTTGCCCAGTACCCGCGAGACCAGCAGGTGTGCGCGCTTCGGGTTGTGCCGCAGGGCCAGCCCGAGCGTGGCGTGAGCCGTGCCGGTCAGGGTGGCGGGTAGCCGCTCGCTCAGCCAGGCGCCCGGCCACGGCGGCCCTCCGGTGCGGGATCCGGCGGTCGCGGCCTTCATCCGGCGGTGCCGGCGACGAGCAGGTCGACCGCGTTGAGGCCCTCGGCGGCGACGCCGAAGAGTGCGGCGCGCCGCATGGTGCGCTCTGCCCAGGCGTGATGCGGCTTGGACTCGTTCATCTTGTTGCGGTAGGCCGACGCCCGGACCCCGCCGCCCGCGCTGGTCGCGAGCACGTCCTGGGCGTCGGCGTACTCCTCGGCGGTGACCACCGTCAGCGCGTGCACCACCGGGACATGGCTCGGATGGATGACTGTCTTGCCGGTCAGCCCGTTCGCCTTGTCCAGCACCACCTCGCGCAGCAGGCCGTCCAGCCCGGCCGAGATCAGGTCTTGCCGCAGGCCGGTCGCGTTGTGCGCATGGAATGGCGACTCGCGCAGCTGCGGCTTGAACAGCCGGCCCGTTTCGCCGAAGTACTCCCAGACCGGGCCGGTGATCACGTGGCCGGAGCTGTCAGCGCGGCCGAAGACGTTGACAATGGCCGCGATGGCCTCGGCCACCACGCGGACGTCGTAGACCGACAGACCGCGGGCCCGGCGCAAACCGTACGCGGCGGAGAGGTCGGTCGCTCCGATGCGCAGGGCCAGCACGCTGCCCGGATACTTGCCGATCAGGCGACGGATCCCCTCCAGCGTGCCGTCCCGGGTCTCCTGGTGGATGACGTCGGGTGACTCCAGCACCGGCATGGCGAACAGCGTCCGGCCGGTGGCGGCCTCGGCGTCCAGCAGCGCGTCGAGGAACTCGGCGCCGTCGGACTCGCCGAACTTCGGCAGCACGAAACCGGTGAGTACGGCGGGGTCGGCGCCGAGCCCGCGGGCGATTCCGCCGATCTGGTCCGGGCGGCGGACCCGCACGAAGACCAACGGAGCTTCGGCTGCGGTCAGGCCGCACAATTGGTCGACGACGTTGCGCTGGGCGGCGGCGACGTCGTCGTCGGCGATCGCGTCCTCCAGGCAGACGACCGTGCTCACGACGCCCCGCGCGGCGACGCGGCGCAGGTCGTCCGTGAGGTGGGGCCGGTTGCCCGGCAGATACAGCGTGGCACCCAAGGCGTGGGCGAGCAGCTCCGGTCCGGCGCACCGCTCGAACGGCTCAGGCGGCACGGCGAAGAGCTTGTCTCGGACCTTGTGGTCGAGGTGGGCGAAGTGCCGCATCAGGTCACTTGCTGCCCGGTGACCACTGCATGCCCCAGCCGTAGAGGGCATCGAGCACGTCCTGACCGCCTCGGATGTAACGGATCTCGCGGCGTACGGAAAGATCGTTCCCGGTGTTCTCGATCATCGCGATGGCGCAGGTGATGGCTTGGTCGTCGGCCTCGTCGAGCCGCACCTCGATCTGCGGGCCGCTGGCCGGGAACACGGTGACCACGCCGTCCGCGGCGGCCCAGTTGGGCACCCCTTCATAGATGAACGCAAACACAAGGATGCGCCGGATGGCATCGCGGTGCCGCAGGTCGACGAGCAGGTTCTCGCCCTGGGAGTTGGCTCCCGATCGGTCGTCGCCGTCCAGCCGGCAGATCGGCTCGTCGCCGAAGGTGTGGTAGTCCTCGAACATGCCGCCCAAGGCCTGCACGACACCCTTGGAGCCGTCGGTGTACTCGTACAGGCACCCCAGGTCGAGATCCACGCCCGGTGCGGACTTCTTCCGGAACAGGCCGCCGCCGGACGCCGCCTGCTGATTCCAGTTCAGGTTGACCCGCAGTACACCGGTCGCCGAACCCTGCTTGGTCAGCGAGACCGTCGGCGTCGACTTGGTAAGGCTCACCTTCGACAACGACACCGGGGGTGTGGGCGCGCGTTTCGTGTAGTCGATGGGCATCGCGATCACGCCACGTTGACGCCGAAGTCCTGAGCGATGCCGCGTAGCCCGGACGCGTAGCCCTGGCCGACCGCCCGGAACTTCCACTCCGCGCCGTTGCGGTAGACCTCGCCGAAGACCATGGCCGTCTCGGTGGACGCGTCCTCGGACAGGTCGTAGCGCGCCAGCTCCTGCCCGTCGGCCTGGTTGACCACCCGGATGAACGCGTTGCGCACCTGGCCGAAGGACTGCTTGCGTTGCTCGGCCTCGTAGATCGACACCGCGAAGACGACCTTGTCGGTGTCCGCCGGCAGCTCGCCCAGGCGCAGGTTGATCTGCTCGTCATCGCCGTCACCGGCGCCGGTCAGGTTGTCCCCGGTGTGCTGCACCAGCCCGTCCGGCGTGGCCAGGTTGCCGAAGAACACGAAGTGCTGATCCGACACCACCTTGCCGTCCGCGTCGACCACGATCGCGCTGGCGTCCAGGTCGAAGTCCGTGCCGGTGGTGGTACGCACATCCCAGCCGAGACCCGCGGTGACCGCGGCCAGACCGGCCGAGCCGGCCTGCTTGGTGAGCGAGACGTTCCCGCCCTTGACCAGGCTGACAGTCATGGTTGCTCCTTAGTCAGGTTAGTCAGGCTAAAGGTGTGGGGTGATCGCAGGCAGCAGGTCGGCGAAGGTGCGGCCGGACGCGGGCACGCCGACCGCGGTCATCACCCAGCCGTCGCTGCCCCGGGTGAGCTTGCACATCAGCTGCGCCGTGTGGGTGCCACTACCGGACAGGTCGAAACGGGCCAGCTCGCGGCCCGTGGTCTCGTCGACCAGGCGGCAGAACGCATTCTCGATTTGGCTGAAGTCCTGCCCGGTGAACGAGTTCACGACGAAGAAGAGGGTCTGTACCGACGGCGCGACGGCGCTCAGGTCGACGATGATGCTTTCGTCGTCGCCATCGCCGGCGCCGGTGCGGTTGTCGCCGGTGTGCGTCACCGAGCTGTCGCGGCTGCGTAACTGCCGGAACCAGACCTGGTCGAGCACGGTACCTGCGGCGTCCAGCAGCACACATGACGCGTCCAGGTCGATGTTCTGCTCCTTCTTGCCGCCGAACAGGCCGCGCTTCTGTACGGCGTCCCAGCCGAGGCCCATCCGCGTGCGGGTCAGTACGGCGCTGCCAGCCACCTTCTGCAGGGAAACCGCCTCGCCCTTGCGCAGGCTCACACCCATGGTCTTCACCCCTAGGAATTGATGAGGACGTGCCGGCGCTCCTCGGCGGCGGCGGCCAGGCCACCCCGCCGGTTGCGCACGACGGATGAGATCATCGCGGCAGCGATGAACGCGATGCCGACCAGACCGGTGATCACCTCGGGCACCTCGTGCTTGATGCTGACGAGCAGAATCACCGCGAGGGCGCCGATCGCCCAGTGCGCCCCGTGTTCGAGGTAGGCGTACTCGTCGAGCGTTCCCTTGCGCACCAGATAGACCGTGAGCGACCGGATGTACATGGCGCCGACGCCGAGGCCGGCGGCGATGATGAAGATGTCCTGACTGATCGCGAACGCGCCGACCACACCGTCGAACGAGAATGAGGCGTCCAGCACCTCGAGATAGAGGAAAAGGAAGAACGCAGCCTTGCCTGTTACCTGCGCCGTCTTGCTGGGGCCGGAGGACTGGCTCGAGGGCGCCAGCGAGTTCTCAACGGTCAGTGCGTCGCCGTGGATGCCCGCGCTGCCCGCGCCGTCCTCCGAGCCTTCCGATTCGAACAGTTCGCCGAGTCCGTTCACGAGCATGTAGGTCACGATGCCCAGACCACCGGCGATCATCACGGTGGCTGGGCTCGGCGCCAGCGTCTCGGCCACGACGACTAGCGTGGCCAGGGCAACCACCGAGGAGACCTGGTTCAGCTTGCCGATCCGGGCCAGCGGCCGCTCCAGCCAGCCCAGCCAGGTCACCGCTCGGTCCTCGAAGACAAAATCGAGGAAGAGCATCAGCAGGAACGTGCCACCGAACGCGGCGATGCTTGGGTGCGCGTCGTGCAGCAGATGCGCGTACGTGCCCGGCTGGTCGGCCGGCCCGCCTTCCAGCGCTAGCCGGACCACCTCGATCGGCCCGATCTGCGCGGTGACCCCGACGAGCAGCAGCGGGAAGAGAAGCCGCATGCCGAACACGGCGATCAGCACGCCGACGGTGAGGAACAGACGCTGCCAGTACGGGCTCATCCGCTCCAGCACCGTCGCATTGACCACCGCATTGTCGAAGGAGACCGAAATCTCCAGCACGCAGAGAATGGCGACCAGCACCAGGGCGTCGGGGCCGCCGAGAAACAGTGCGCCGGCGAGGGCCGCCACGGTAATCGTGAGAGACCACCCGAAGGTTCGGATAAACACGCGTCAAACGTTAGGCACACCTCGGCCGGGAATGGGCGAGAATCTCCGTTCTCGGCCGCGTCTGGTCCTCGTATAGAACGATTGGCCGGTCAGAACCATGGGAGAGGATGCGGAGGCGGAGAGATGTCGGTCAGTCTCACCAAAGGTGCCAATGTTTCACTCACGAAACAGGCGCCCAATCTTCGAGCCGTCATGGTCGGCCTGGGCTGGGACGAGCGCGCCACGTCCGGCGCGGACTTCGACCTGGACGCCAGCGCCCTCATGGTCGACGGTCAGGGAAAGATCTTGTCAGACAAGCACTTCGTCTTCTTCAACAATCTGAACAGTCCGGACGGGTCAGTCCAGCACACCGGAGACAACCTGAACGGTGGCGGCGACGGCGACGACGAGATGATCAATGTACGCCTGAACGATGTCCCGCCCGAATGTCAGCGGGTGGTTTTCCCGGTCTCGATCTACGAGGCCGAACAGCGCCGCCAATCCTTCGGGCAGGTACGCAACGCTTTCATCCGCATCGTCAATTCGGACAACGGCATGGAATTGACACGTTACGACCTCGGCGAGGACTTCTCGACCGAAACCGCCATGATCTTCGGGGAGCTGTACCGGCACGGCAACGAATGGAAATTCCGTGCGGTCGGCCAGGGATATGCGTCCGGACTCGCCGGCATCGCCCGTGACTTCGGCGTGAGCGTGGGCTGACCGGCATGTCGAGTCTCGATCTGGGCGGCGCACCCGAACCGCTGGTGCTCACACCCCCCGCCCCCGTCGCTGAGGTGACCCTCGAGCAGGCGGCCGGCGCCGTCGCGGTGCCTGCCGCCAAACAGACCGAGCTGCAGCAGCGCGCCGCGGGCTTCGTCGCCGAACTGGCGGCACTCGACACGCGGTCCCCGGAGTTCGCCTCGAAGATTGCCTCGATCACGAGCCTGGGCGACCGGGACATGCGGGCGGCCGCCACCGCCTCCAGCCGGATGCTCGAAAGGCCCGCCGCGGCGGTGAGTAAGAGCGGCGGCGACGCCCAGGCCAGGGTGGCCAGGACGCTGGCCGACCTTCGGATCACCGTCACCGAGCTGGACCCTAAACGGGCCGACCTCACCGGCGTCAAGAAGGTGCTGAGGTGGATGCCGGGCGGCGACAAGGTCGATCGCTATTTCGCCCGGTATCGCTCCGCTCAGAACCACCTCGACGCGATCATCCGGGCACTGGCCTCAGGTCAAGACGAGCTGCGCAAGGACAACGCGGCCATCGAGACCGAGAAGGCCAACCTGTGGGCCTCGATGGGCCGGCTCAGCGAGTACAACGAGCTCGCCGCTGCACTCGACGAGGCGCTCGTTGCCCAGATCGCGGCGCTGGAACAGGCGGGCCGGTCCGAGGATGCAACGACGATGACCTCGGATGCGTTGTTCGCAGTGCGGCAGCGGCGGCAGGACATCATGACCCAAATGGCCGTAAGCGTGCAGGGCTACCTGGCGCTCGACCTGATCCGCAAGAACAACCTCGAGCTGATCAAGGGCGTCGACAGGTCGCAGACCACGACGGTCGCTGCGCTTCGGATTGCCGTCATCGTCTCGCAGGCGCTCGCGCGGCAGAAACTCGTGCTGGACCAGATAAACGCGCTCAACACGGTCACGTCGAACCTGATCGAAGCCACATCGCAGCAACTGCGCACCCAGGGTGCCGCGATCAACCAGCAGGCCGCCTCGGCGACCGTTGACGTGACCAAGCTGCAGGCCGCGTTCGACAACGTCTTCGCCACCATGGACGCCATCGATACGTTCCGCGCCCAGGCGGTCGAGTCGATGGAGCAGACCGTGCACGCGCTCGAGGGCCAGGTGCACCGGGCCCGTCCATACCTGGAACGGGCCCGGCAGCTGGACGGCGGAAGCTGAACCCGTGCGCTGGTTCCGCCGCGAGGAGAAGCCGGTGCGGGCCGTCGAGCCGCCGCAGCCCGGCCCCGCCCTCGACGAGGCCGACCGACGCATCAACCGCAGCGCCGGGCAGTTACCGATTTGGGCGACCGTGCAAGCCCGCTGGATCACCGACACCCTGCGGACGATCCTCGGCACCACCCAGCAGCAGGCTCTGGAGGTTAGCACTGTGGTTCTGGTAACCGCGACCGTGGCCGACTATCTCCCGACCACACTCGACCGCTACCTCGCCATCGACGAAAACCAGCGCGACAAGCCGCGAGCCGACGGGCGCACCCCGGTGGACCACCTGCGCGACCAGCTCGCCGATCTGCACGCCGCGGCGACCGAGGCGCTCGCCGCCGTGCGGGACCGCGACGCCGACGCGCTGACGACCCAGGGTGCCTTCCTGCGCACCAAGTTCACCCGCTCCGACCTCGACCTCTGGTGACCTGAGCGTGGCCGCGATGAAGCGAGGCGCCAACGCGTCGCTCACCCGGGAGATCACCGACCTGACCGGGGTCGTGCTCGGTGTGCGCTTCGACGCTGGGGCCGAGCGGGTGCTCGCCGACAACCTGGTCGTCGCAGCCGTCTTGTGCGATCCGGCCAAGCGGGCGCTCTCCGACGACCACTTTGTGTTCTTTAACCAGCTTGCGACGCCCGACCTGTCCGTCCGCAAGATCGAAGAACTGCTGGGCGCTGACCGCGACCAGATCGAGATTGATCTGTCCGGCGTGCCGCCGCTGGTGACGCGCATCGTGATCATCGCCTACGTGAACGAGGGGCTGGCTCAGCGCCGCACCCTGGGCCGTCTGCGCACCTGCGAGATCCGCGTGCTCAACCTGAACGGCGGGGCCGAGCTGGTGCGCTCCGAAAACCTCGCCGAGGGGCTGACTTCGGAGACCGCGCTGGCGCTGGGCGAGGTCTACCGGCACGGTCGCGAATGGAAGTTCCGGGTGCTGGGGGACGGTTACGACGACGGGATCGCCGGGCTGGCCCGGGACTACGGGGTGGGGCTGTGACGCTCGGGTCGCCCGAGGACGCGCCGCCGCGCACTGACTTGCCGTACCTGCGGCACCGCGGTCGCCCGTCCCCGGTCCCGGTCCCGAAAGTCGCTCCTTCCTCCTCTTCCAGCCTGGATCTGGCATCCGCTCCCAGGCCGCCTCGCAGGCTTGCCCCTCTACGGCGGACCGCACCGCACGGCCCACTACAGCTGACTAGCGAGTCGCCCACCGCCGTGCTGACGCGGGTCCAGTCCGGCGTGTGCACGATGACGGTGGCCGTCCGCTGGTCCCAGCCGGCGATGGGCCGGCTGATCATCGCCTACCAGCTGGACAACGGTGACCAGCGCCTGTTCACCCCGCTGGACGGGCCGCTGGTCACCGCAGACTGCCTGCTGCTCGACCACCGCGGAAGCCATCCGGTGCTGACGATCGACCTGCTTCACGTCCGCACGCTAGCCCGCGTCCTGCTGGCAGCCACCCCGCATCTTGCGGCCGCCCCGCTGACCGGCGCGCTCGTCAGCACCACGTACGGCGGCGCCCGCATCGACCAGCCGATCTCGATTCCCGCGCCAGCCGGTGTCGCGGTGCTCGCGACGATCCATAACCTGGACGGTGAGCTGGTGCTCCGCGCCGAATGGGACGCGGTACGCGGGTCGCTTCAAGACGTCTGTCAGGCGTACGGGTACGACCGGGTGACCTGGCTCGACCCCGGCACGCCGCTGCGCTGAGGCCAGATGTCAACCTCACGTCCACAGGAATCTTCCTACAGGCGACCACCGTGTGCCTGTCGCGCGTATCGGTCTCTGGACACACATCAACGACACCTTCGAATGGCTTTGAAGTGATCTGAGCGAGGACCGTCTCGCTGCCAGGTTGATCTGTCATCTGCAGTCCAACGCGGGCGTATCTCTGCCCAATCGCTGGGCTCAACATCGCAAGCAGGCTTAGCAGGCCGCCAAGTGCCTCCATGATTGCTTGTTTCAGAGCTTCGCTCATGCGGGTCAGCGTGCCGGAGGCCAGGCCGAGTCGTGCCTGTGCGATCTTCCGTATCGCTGTGGTCTGATCCTTCCGCGATCAGCCGTGGGGTCGCCATCGGCATCCAGCCCAGCCCGGTAGCGGCTGATCTGAGCGTCGCCCTCTTCGATCGCGCGGGGGAGTTCTTCGGCCGCCGTGTCGGCGTGGTGCTCCGCCTGCGCCTGCCGCGACGGGCGCAGGCCGCGGTCGAATACCACCAGCTGAGCCGGTCGGCGAGCATCGAAGCCACCGCGACGAGCATGGCCACCAGCGCCTGCCGCCCTACGTCGAACGCAACACACTGGTCTACCGCGACGCGAACCACAGACCACCGCCTACTCAACGGCTCTGGCGCCGCTGGAGCGAGCGCCGGGCTGATCAGGTGTCCTGGCCGGTGGTGCCGCGGAAGACCGGGTGCACCTGCAGCTCGGCGCAACCGCCGGTCCAGGCGACGGTGACCGCCGTCGTCCGCTTCGGCGGGGTGATGCGCAGCTTGGTGACCGCCGGGCAGGCCCTGCCGTTCCCGGTCGCGTTCAGCGCCTCGATGACGGCGGAGACGGTGTCGCCCCTCTCCAGCAGGAATGGCGACACTTCGTCGGTGCCTTTCGCCTGCCCGCCGGCGAAGCCGCGCGGGGTCTGCGCGACCGGCACCCGCGCGCCGGCGGCGGTGAGGCCGACGACCGTGGGGTAGCCGGCGAACCAGCAGTCCGCTCCGTTGTTGCGGAAGTGCGCCGG
>NZ_JBPQTO010000009.1:0-4464 GCF_051386375.1 Actinoplanes sp. URMC 104
TCCGTGCGGCACGCAGACGATTCGAGCGGGTGTGGCGCCTGGCGTGGCTTACCGTTGCTGCTGTAGCAATCATCGTTCCGTTCGCGCTGGAGGTCCGCACCCCGCTGGTCGTCGCGATGACGGGGTTCGGGATCGCCGCGATGGCGGCGAGCACGGCGTCTCTGTGGGCGGCCAGGCGCATCATCGGTAACACGCTGGCGCCTGGCTGATCGGTAGCGTTCGTCGTGCTAGTCAGTCGTGCCGCGTTTGGGCGATACGGAATTGCAGGAACGCCAGGTACTCCCGGGCAACGGCCCAAGGAACGCCCTCGAGCAGCATCACCACTTCGTCGACGATCGTCCTGTGCACCCGTGGCGGCTGGGCTGGCACGCCCATCTCTTCGGCGGTGACGTAGCCAAGCAGCACGGGCAGGTGCCGCAGGTCGAGGACGAGGGCTCGGACGAGGCGCGAGCCACGGGCAGGCCGGTGACGGTCTTCGCGTTCTCGCACCGGTTGATGCTGGGCACCGACACCCCGGACGCTTCGGCGAGTTGCGCGTGGGTCCAGCCGCGCTGCAGGCGGGCGTCTCGTACCGCCGGCCAAGGCGTAATGCTTCGTCGTCGGCCACGCCCGGAGCCTAAGTCACCGCCGCCCACCCCGGCGCGCCCGCCGGTCTGGACCGGTGGCGCATCCAGACGGTTCACTCAGGGCATGACGCCTGATGAGCACCGCGCCCGCGCCGAGGCACTGGCCGGCGACGCCGACGAGCTATACGAGATGGTCGTCGACCAGGAGGGGTCGCCGGTTGCCGAGTCTGACTGGCGGATCCTCGACGTGCGGATACGGCTTGCCCGGCTGCACGCCCACCTGGCCCAGCTGCCTTCGGCGCCACCGGCTGCTCCCGACTTTTCCGGCGCGGGCGCCGAGACCCCGCCGGCCGCGGACACCGGTTCGGCACTCAACCACCGGCCGGAGGTACCGGAGTTCGACTTCGCGCCGCTGACCGAGCAGGAGCTACGCGACGCCGGCTACCCGTCGCACGTGCCCACCAACGAGAAGCTGGACTACGACAGCTGACGGGATTCTGTCGCCGACTCAGCGATCCAACGTTCAGCGACGCGGCGGACTCCGGCTTCTCCGCCAACCGGCACTGCTTGGCCGATCACGCAGCCGGCCTTCCTCTTCGACCAAGGTTCGGCGGAACCTCGGACCGTCGCCGAACTGCACGAGACGGCTGCACATACGCGGCCTCATCACGCCCCCGCCTACACGAGGCAGGCCCCGCGGCGGCTCTTACTCGTGGGGTTCTCCCCAAGCGATCCGCCGTCGTCCGGGCGCCCGCCCCGGCCCTGGCGCTCCGATGCGGGCGGGCGCCATCTGATGGTGGACGCCGATCCGATGCGAGGCCGGGGACGTTGTTACGCTGCCGCGCACAGATTCTGCTCGACAACCGGAGCGCACATGCGGATGAGGCTGACGGCTGCTTCGGTGTCGCTCGTTGTCGCCGCCTCGGGGGGCTGGATTTGTTCGCGAGTTTCGGCACCGGATGTCGCTGAGTTTGGGCACCACCGCGGTCTCACCTATCTCGTTGTCCGCCAGTTCGGGAGTCACCCGCTCAACGACGACCCGATCATGTGTCATCGGCCGACGCGCCGTTCACGCACGGTGACGTTGCCGGCAGAAGAGGACGCCTGGAAGGTCTCGTCTGCCTAGGCTGGGATCATGGTCGGTCGTTCACGGGCTGCGACCGGGAGCGCCGTCGCCAAGGGGCCTCGCCGGTGGTGGGTGTTCACCCTGCTCGGATCTCTACCCCAGGTCGTCCTGGCGGCCTTGCTACTACTTCAAAGCCGAGGCCTGTCCGGCCGCGGTGCTGAAACTCAGTCGCAACTCGGGATCCTGGCCTCCGTGGGCGTCTTGTTCTGGTCGCTGGTCACGTGTGGTTTGCTGGCTCTCTGGGGCCGCGGGAGAACGCTGGCCGGCGCGTTGGCGTGCGGTTCGACAGCGGGATTCGTCCTGACTGTCGTCGTCACTTTCTGGGCCTGATCAACGGCCGTTGCCGAGGATGCTGGGTGACTGGCGCCGAGCGGGGCGCACTGTTCTCGGCTCCTTGTTTCATTGCTCAAGGACCGCGGCTCAGATCCGCGTATCCGAGCTCCGAGTTGCTTCATGATCGCTTGCACGCAGCGTGAGCGAGCCCGCGAGGGACCGTCGGCGCCAACTGGCAGCCAAGATCCGGAAGCGGTGCCGGTTCTCACGAACATCGCGGCGCGCAGTCCCCGCAAAGCGGCGCCGAAAGTTGCGAACATGTGGTGCCCGAACTCGCGAACGAAGCCAGGGGGCTGTGCAAACTCGGCCGAGGTCACCCCTGGCCGAGGTACCACCTCAGCATCGACGAGGCCGATCGGAGCAGTAGGCACGACGCCTCCTGATCCAGCCGCCCGGACAGCCGACCGGCAGGAAACATGCGCGGCATTCGTCTACTGGATGAACACGACGGCAATGAATGACAGCGAGCCGCTGGTGCGCGACTACCTCGCCGTTCAGACCGACCCGGACAGTTTCTCTGCGCCCGAGAAGAATGGAATCCTCCGCGAGTACTTCGCGTTGCAGGAGCGCGATTTGCGGCCAGTGGCCGCGGCTGCCGCCGACGAGCAGCTGCGGGCCCTGTTGGACACACTGGTCGACGGGCTCGCAGACCGCGCCCGCGACACCACCGCGACCAAGCCAGCCGCAGATCCACCGGCCCAAGTGCAGGTCATCAAGACCTGCGCCCTTCCGGGAGCCGTGGTCCGCTCCCCCGAACGCTGAGATTTCCCAACGCGCGCCCTGCATGGAGCTCCCGCACTGCACCGGCCGTCCGCGTATCGAACCGCATCCTGTTGCGCCTGTTTCCGCCCAGAGGTCGGGCGGTGGCGTCCCGGGTTGCCGCCGCAGCCGACTCGGAACCTGGCTAGACGAGCTCGAGCAAGCGCGGCTAGCTCTGCACCTGCCCGGCTGACATGAAGATCGAGGGGTGACTCGCCCCGGGTCGCGTGTGCTACTCCCCGCGACGCTGGGCGTGGCCCTCGGCGCGTCAGCCACCGACGCCGCGCGGGTGATCGACAGCATGGCCGCAGGTCGGTGCTGCGGGCTGCTTACACTGGTGCCAGCCGGGCGGCGGTTTGCGATTCGTGCTGTTCTTTGGGAGCGGTCCGCCGACGCCAGAGCCTTTGTTGAGGTCGGCAGCGGCGCCATGTCAGCGGCGGCCGTGCTCCACGCCTGCTACGGCGTCGCCGTCGCTGATGCCGAACCTCGGCCGTGGCAGGACCCTAGTAGCGCCGAATCCGTCCATGCCCGCTCACTGTCGTTGTTTCGCCACATCGCGATGGCCGGCCGGTAGGGTCTCCCGGCGTGACGGCGATTTACTCCGAGAACCCCGGCGGCTGGCAACTGCTCAACCCCACCGGCTTCCCCGATGAGAAAACGCTGCAGGACCTGGTGGCTCAAGCGCCGGATCTGCTGCCGTTGAGTGGCACGCCACGCGTTGTAGTGCTCGGCCGGGAGGTGCGCCTCGGCAGCGGCTACCTTGACGTGCTCGGTATCGAGTCGACCGGCGTGCCCGTGCTGATCGAGGTGAAACTGAGCCAGAACGCGGAGTCGCGGCGGGCCGTCATCGCGCAGATCCTCGCCTACGCGGCCGCTCTGCACGGCACCAGCGTCCAGCAGTTCGAGACGGTGGTGCTGGGCAAGCACCTCGGCGGGCAGCCGTTGGCGGCACGCGTATGGGACAGCGTCCAGGACGAGACTATCGACGACACCGAGTTCACCGCGCAGCTGCGTTCTGCGCTGCGCAGCGGCGCGTTCCGGCTGGTACTCGTACTCGACCAGGCGCCGCTCGAGCTGGTACGGGTGGCCGGATACCTCGAAGCGATGACCCACGACCTGGTCATCGACCTCATCACCGTCTCCTCCTACGAGGTCGGCGGCCGGCGGATCGTCGTACCGCAGCGGGTCGAGCCGCAGCGCCCGGTCACCGCCGATGACGAGCGTGACGACACATCGGGCGGGTCGCAACCGCAGGCCGGACAGTACGTCTACGGCCTCGATGCGTTCCGTGAACGGGTCGAGCAGCTGCCCGCTGAGCACCGGCCCGTGCTGAACAAGATGGTGGCGTTCGCCGAGCAAATCCGCGACGGCGGCCTGGCCCAGGTGGGCACCTACTTCGGCAAGAACGGCGACGTCGTCCTGAATCCGCGGCTGCTGCCGCAAGGCTCCGGGCTCGCGTCGCTGTACTGCCGAGCGGACGGCAAAGCAGCCATCCAGCTGTGGCGATCGGTGTTCGAGACTCGAGCGCCGGGCAGTATCACCGCGGTGGAGGCGGCGGGTGGCGCACCGATCGGGCGGGGCACCATCGTCACGGTTATCAGCGATGAGTTGCTTCGTGCCCTGCTCGCAGCGTACGAGGAAGCCGCCCGGTCATCGTGAGACTCCCGCCGAAGGCGCCTA
>NZ_JBPQTO010000010.1:0-66536 GCF_051386375.1 Actinoplanes sp. URMC 104
GCTTGTGGTGGCCGTGAGTATTCACGCCCGGGCTGAGTGCCTCTTCGGTGTGTTGAAGTCGGCGCCTGCTCGGGGCGCGCCGAGTGTCGCACCAGGTGCCGATGATCGGGGCTGCGACGTCAACGACGATGGGCCTGCCTTGGTCGAAGAGGTTGCCGGGGATTGACCGACGGCCATCGTTGCCAATGGTCATCTCGACCAGGTGGAGGCCGGACACACGAACGCCTCTGCCTAAGCGTCTCGGGTTCCTGCGAAAGTCGGGGAGCGGTTGAGTGGAATGCGCGATGACGAGTCTTCGGCGGGGGACCGACATCCGATAGGAGACCCAGACGGCGGCGGTGCCGACGACGATGCTGACAAGCAGAGCGATGATCGACACCCAGAAACTGCCGATGTCCCACCAGTCGGCGGACGCATCCTGTGGCATATGCCCTCCTGGCCGACGGGTGGAATCAGTCCATCGGACCACGTGAATCTAGCCTGAGTCGCCACAGCCCGCGCGTGTCGTCCCCGATGCGCAGAGAGGCGGCTGGAGTCTGTGCTGACGTCTATGAGGTTGCCGCAGGGAGGCTCGGGCAGGTCCGCGCGTGGCGATGTGTCGAGGCCTATAACTGACGCGAACTTGATTCGCGTCGAGCGGGTCTTCGCGGCGTTGACGGTGGCGGCAAGACTGAAGTTATGGGCACAGCATCGTCGGACAGTTACGGACTGCATGCATCGCCGGCCGACTGGCGGACCCGGTGGAGCGGGACGGTGCTGACCGCCGTAGCGGGCGGTCTGGTGATCAACGTGTTGTCGAACGATTACCAGTGGACAGTCGTGGGTGCGGCGGCGATCGCTGGTTCTGTCGGTCGGCTAGCGGCGTGGCTACATCGGCTTCCGGAGGAGGCTCCGATTGTTCAGCCAGCTATGTTGACGATGATGACGGCGTCGTTGTCCGTGGCCCCCGGCGCTCTGGTCCTGACCGACCCGTTAAGCACGTGGGCCGCCTACGTGTCTGCCGTGCTGCTTGCTGGAGCTCTTCTCATACCTAAGGACACGCATTTTGCAGCGCGGATCCTCGCCGGCGTCATGCTGGTCGGCGCCGGTGTCGTTCTGCTTGTCATCGGGTGGGCCGTCACGTCCGACGACCCGCCCGTAGGGATCTGCATGTTCGGCGCCGGTGCGGCGATGGTGGCGACGTCCACAGGGGCGGTGACCAGCAGGCCGGTCTTCATGACAGCCGCGTGTGCGACGCTGTCGGGAGCGTGCCTGGTCTACCTCTGTTCGGTGCTGCTGGGTAGCGGCTGGGCGGTGCTGATTGGCGGCGCGGCGGTGTATGCCGTGCTGTGCGTGGCTGCAGCGCTTGGGATCCGCAGCCGCTCGAACGTGACATCAACGGTGGTGGTCATAGCAGCTGCTGCGTCAATCGGCGTTGTTCCGTTGCTGTTCGACGCCGTGTTCGAACCTGCTGCCGGAATTTTGGTGGCTGCCTTCGTTGTGATTTCTCTGACCGCCGAGATCACGTTGGCCGAACCGGGCCTGCTAGGCAGCTCCGCGTTGGCCGTCATCGGGCTCGCGTTGATCGCTGCCGCGGTCGTGCTTGCTATCCAGGCGCACGTGGTGATCTCGTTCGATGTGCCGTTGGCAGTGTTCGGTGTTGTCTGTTTGCTCTACGCCGTAGCCACCTTCGCGGGCACGCCCGCACACCGTGCCGCCGCGTCGTGGTGGATGCGGATGACGAGTGCTTCACCCGCCGTTGGGCGCGCGCGCTGACCCATGGCGCGACCCGTTCCTGCATCTGCCCGATACCCGGCTGAAGCCTCTTGATCGCGGGAAGCTTGGCGCGGGCGGACTATCTTCGCCAGCGAGGCGTTCTCCGCCGAATCCAATGATCTGCAGCGACATATGCAGACGGCAATTCTGCGCCGCCCGACGACATCCACGGAAGCTGAAAGTGCGCTGCTCAAGGCCATGATGTTCGCCGCATCTGAGGAGTTTGCGTGGGCCGCACTCGGCGCCAAGCACGGCTAACGGGCGTCGGAGTTGACCGACCAGAACGTCCACGCAGAAGTCGTCGCCCAGATTAATCTTGATTGGTCACCGAAGTGACCATGGCGTCATCCAAGCCCAACGCCGTGCATATAAGCCCATGGCCCAGGCGAGCGTGCCCGGCACGCCCGGTTCGCCGCTGGCCGGCTCAGCCGTGACTAGGAGTGGTTTCGGTCCAGCCCGGTCCTTCTCGCTTCATGCAGCAGGCGTTGAATTCCGAAGGGTGAAGCGCTGGGGGACTGACCTCTGACCCAGCCCCGGGGAGCGATACGCCATTGTCGTCCCCGGTTGAGGTTAAGAGAGCTGTGCTGCGGGTGCCTCACCGTGTCTGGGCCATGCTTGGCCTGAATCGTTCGTCGTCGACGGTGCCGGTCACGTATCCAGTCGCCAGCTAGCTCGCTAGCCGGGGAAGCCCGGGCGCATTCGAAACGGTGACGCTGTGGTTCGTGTATCCAGTCGCTCCGCCGGTCGTGGCTGTGACGCGCCGGTTCAGCGCGCGAACGTTCCGTTAATCGCCCAGATGGTTGACTGCTGCCGCTGGAAATCGCCGCCGAGTTTAAGGTTGGCCTTCGACACCTCTACGGCTACTTCGCTGGTCACCGAGAAGTCGTCCTGGTAGGTCACGTGCAGCTCGAACGACCGGAGCCCATGCTCGATGCGCTGCCGGGCGATCTCCTGCCAGGCGTCCTCATGCGGGTACCAGACCAGGTCTGGCGGGACGACCGGCTCTGTGGTCCCATCAAGCTCCGCGGAGTACAAAAACTCACGATTACCGGATTCATCCGAGCTCACTTTGGCGCCGACGCCTCCCGTAGTCGGCAGATCCACCCGCAGGCCGGCCGAGAACTCCTGGCCCCAGCCCTGCACTGCGGAAACCTTGATGGTTGTCGCGCCGAGGCCGGTCACCAGCCGTAAGGCCTCACTGAACTTGTGCTCGAAGGCACGCCGGTGGAAGTCGGCGAGCGGATAGTACGCGGCCGGTCGGGCCGGATGCCCGACGTAAACCGTGTCGAACAGTGGATGCCCCAGCGGCAGTTGGAGACCGGTCATCTCCGCGTTGCGGAGCCGAAGGAGACGATCTGCAGCTGACCCAGCCGACGACGATTGTTTCCACACCACCGCTGCGCCGGTAGCCACCGCTACGCCAACAGCGGCCAAAGGCACCACCGGAAGTGCAAGGAGGAGAGGGGAGAGCTTGGCGGCCTTCTTCAAACCGTTGCCGACGGTCGAGGCGAGACTTTGATCCGCGGCGGAAGTGGCGTCGCGCCGGCGACGGTGCACCGAGATCTCCTCGTCGCGCTGCACGACGATCAACTGCCGCTCGGCGTACTCGAGCGCAAGTACATCCATGACTTCCTCAGCCACCGGGTCACCCATCTCTGACGGTTGCCGCCACTATCCTGGGCCGCAGCCACTCCCAACATCACCTGAATGATCAGAATCAACGACACCTTCCACCTGCGAACCAACGGGTCAAGCGATCACTACCGGTTGACCGGGGCCGGCGAGAAGTGGCTGTCCGAGAAGGCAGGAGTGGAGTGAAGGGAATGAAGGCCGCTGACCTTCCCAAGGGCAGCGTGGTTGCGATCGACACCCGCGTCCTCGTCAAGCAGTCGATGACGCACGGCTGGGACCGAGACAACTGGGTGAGCGCGGGACAGCCCACCCCGTACCGGGATGTGGAAGTCGACGACCTGCTGGACGACGGTGCTGTGGTGCTGCGGCATGGCTACGGCGTTGAGCAGCCGGCGCCGCGCGACGCGATCGACGACGAGGAGTTCGCCGCGTTCAATGCGGTGCTCCGCTCGGCGCGGGACGTACCCTGACGATCATGACCGTCGGATCTGTCCTGGACGCCATCGAAACACTCATCCGCGCAGCCCAGCACCCGGACATCGCCGACGTGTACCGGTACACGTTCGCCGGCGAACAGGCCGTCGGCATCGTCTACCAATCCGGGGCGAAAGCGTTCATCTGGCCCGTCAAAGAACGCACCGCGGCGCAACCGGCCGACCTGCCCGACGCCCTCGGCGACTACAAGCCCCGAGTTCGGTACGTGCTGCGGATGCTCACCGACCTGCTTGAGCTCACTAAGCCGGAGGGCTGGCAGTGGCGGGTCGTCGCCATCGAGGGCGTCGGGTCGGGGCCGTGCGCCCTCGAGCTGCGCGTGGCTGGGCAGACCGTGTTGCTGCGGGTCACCTCCGGTGGGGCGCCGGCCGCGGACTCGGACCCGGCCGATTGGGCGGGCTGGACCTACCCGGACGGTGTCGCCGCCGCCTTGGGCTGACCGAATAGCCGGCCCGGGACGTGATAGCTCGGGTGCCTGCCGGGGGGTGAGGCATCTGCGACCGGCTACGGCGCCGAACCGGGCATCTCTTGGCGAGTAGACGTGACCGCGTCAGCGCACCGTCCAGTAGTAGACCGAGCCGTCGTTCATCTCGAGCGGGTTGTCGTCGTCGGCGAACGCATCCACGACGTATGACGCCTCTTTCGGTTTCTGCTTCCTCGGCGTGACGAACACGATCGATCCCTTAACGCAACGGCCGGCCGCCAGCGAGTGGTCACCCAATGGGAACTCGGGCTTCGGGAACGAGTCGTAGGTGTGGCTCGCTGACTCGATTTCTGTGTCGTCGGCGTACACCAGGCGAAACGGTGTCGTGTTGACGGTCTGGGTGTGGTCATCGGCATTGCAGACCTTGACCATCAGCGACCCGTACTCGTAGCCGTTCTGCTCAGGTCGTGGGGCGCTCGTCGCGACGGGCTGGCGGTAGCCGAGCACGGTGACCCGTAGGTCGCCGTCCCAGTCCGTCAGCGGCTGCTCGGTGCTGAGTTTCATGTCGACGCCGGCAGCTGTCGTCTCGGCGGGCGCGCTGCTGGGCGGCGGCGCGGCGCTTGACGGCAGAAAGGGCGCGGCGGGCGGGGTCGTTGCGGCGGCTGTGGTGGCCGCGGCCGTGTCGGCGCCGTTGTCAGGTTGCTCCTCGCCGCATCCGGCAAGGAGAAGCGTGCTGAATAGGGCCGCGGCGGTCAATGTGGTACGCAGGCGACCCATCGTGCCGTTTCCGACAGCGCAATGAGGGCAGCAACGCGGCTGGTGCTGGTTGGCCGATCGGTCAGGCCGCGCCCGGCCCGGCGAGCGGCTGCCACGGTTCGGTCAGTTCGAGCTCGGCCATGTCGACGCCGGCGTGCCGCAGGATGTGTTCGACGGTGCCGATCGCCATGTACTCGTGCTCGAGTTCACCGTCGCGCAGCAGCCGGTAGCCGACTTTCGCGCCGCGCTGCACGACTTCGACCCGCCAACTGCCGTCGGGGTTTTGCATCGCGCCGAGGATCTTCACGGGTTCGACGGTACGGCGGAATGCTCAGGCTGTTCACCGGTCGCCGGAGATGCACCCGTGTCACTTACAGCGCGCTTTGGGAGCTGCTTTGAGGCCGCCGACAGGGTGGTGCCCGGCCCGAAGCGCCGCTTCCGGTGCCGCGGCAGCGCGGTCTCGAGGCCGGTCCAGGCGTCTGTCGGCGGGTCGTTGGGGGTGATGTGCTGCCACAGCGGCGACTTCAGCCCGCCCGGGCGGTTGGGGTAGAGGCCGGGCGGTGGGGGAGGAATCCGCAACGGCGCGAGTTCGCCGAAGGTGACGGTGGCGGTGCGGGGCCGGGCCGCCTTGCCTCGACCGCCGGCGGTGAGCTGGACGGTGAGCTGTTTGAGCCGACCCCGGCCGGCCCCGAGGCCGGCCCAGCGGCGCCGGGTGGCGGTGATGACCACATCACTGCCGGGCCACGGGTGGGTGAGGATCAGGACGCTGCCGCGCTGCCGGGCGCGGGCCTGCAGCAACCGCACCGTCTTCTCCGCCGCCTCCGGCATCGCCACCACGACCAGGCCGACGCCGTCGATGAGCGCGGCAACGGCGGTAAACCAGTCCGGGCCCGGGTCAGCGACCAGCGCGAGCCGGTCGACAGGCACGCCGAGCTCGTACGCGGCCAAAGCGTTGAAGGCGGGCATCCCGACGACCGCCGCCCACGCCCCGTCCTTCATGCCCGCGGCGAGCGTACGCATCAGCGTCGAGGTGGTGCCGGTGACGGCGATCGTGGCGCCGCGCCGCAGGCCGGGCCAGGGCAGCAGCGACGCCAGGTCGGGCGGGGCCGGCAGCAGCCGGGACGCGTCCGGGGCGAGCTCGACCTCTTCCGCCGGCTGGACGGCGTGGGCGAGCGCGGTGGTGTTGGCCTTCTCGAGACCTTCGGCGTTGACGTCGGCGAGGATGCGGCGCACGTCGGCGGGGGACCGGATGGCGCCGGCCCAGGCGCGGCGTGCGGCCATGGTCTTCCTCCCCACGGTGCGCGGCCACGGGGGAAGGGCGCGGCGGTGCCTGCAGGCGAGCGTCTTCGCGGGAACGCCAGCTGTTCGAACGCATGTTCTCATTCCGACGATAGCGGCAGATCGGTTGAGGTGCACGAAGGGCGGCAGCTCTTGTTGGAGCGCTTGCGAACCGACGAGCGAGGGTTGCCGGTCAGGGCCGCGCAGCCGTTACCACTTGACGGCCTCGGACGCACCGCCTACGGTTCGCTTTTATGCGAACTAGCGAAGGGGCGGCGGGGGCTGTGCCGGCGTTGAAGGCGCTCGCCAGTCCGATCCGGCTGCAGGTGCTGGCGTGGCTGAAGGACCCGGTCGCGCATTTTCCCGCCCAGGTCGACGGTGATCTCGTCGAGGACGGTGTGTGCGCCGACTTCCTACGCGACAAGCTCGACCTGGCGGCGTCAACGACGTCCCGGCACCTCAGCGTCCTGGCCGACGCGGGATTCCTGGTGGCGACCCGCAAGAAGGGGTGGACCTTCTACCGGCGCGACGAGGCCCGGATCGCCGCGTTCGTCGAGGATCTGCGGGGCGTGCTGTGACGCTGCTGGACTACACCCACGTGGATGTCTTCGCCACCGAGCCGTTCCAGGGCAACAGCCTGCCGGTGTTCTGCACAACCGACGGCCTGACCGCCCGGCAGATGTTGCGGGTGACGCAGGAGCTGCGGCACTTCGAGGCGATCTTCCTGCAGCCCACGTCACAGGAGCAGACGTGGCGGGCGCGGGTGTTCGACCTGTCCACCGAGCTGCCCTTCGCCGGTCACCCGCTGCTCGGCGCGGCCGCTGTCCTGCACCGCGCCGCGGCCGCGGGGCGATCCTGCGACACGAGCGTGCGGACCTGGCACATCGAGTTGCCCGACAGGACGGTACAGCTCACCACCCGGCGGACCGGGCGGGGCTGGCGCGCCGTGCTCGACCAGGGCAGGCCCCAGTTCCTCGGCACCGTCGCCGACCGGGGAGCCGTGGCGCACGCCTTCGGCCTCGACGAGGGTGACCTAAACCAGAGCCTGCCGGTGGAAGTGGTGAGTACCGGCCTGCGGTATCTGATCGTGCCGGTACGCCCTCACGTGCTCGCCAAGGCCCGCATTGCCTACGACATCACCCCGCTTGTGCGTGCTGCCGGCGCCGACTTCGCGGTTCTGTTCGACGAGAGCCGGCTCGAAATCCGGCACTGGACCAACGATGGTGTCGTTGAGGACATCGCTACCGGCAGCGCGGCCGGCACCATCGGCGCCTACCGGCAGCGGCATGGCTTAGATGCCACCGGCCGGCAGTTCGACCTGCGGCAGGGGCGGTTCACCGGGCGCCCCAGCATCCTGACGATCCAGGCGCGGGGCGCCGCGGACGGCGCGGAGACGGTGCTGGTCGGCGGCCCGGTCGCTTTCGTCGGCTCGGGAAGCCTGCACGTACCACCGTGACAGGGAAGGTGCAGAGCAACCGACGCCCCGCCGCCAACCAGCCAGCAGGAGGTAGACACCGGTGAACGCCGCCACCATGGTGACCGCAGCGCAGCTGCGCGCCGCCGTGCATTTCCCCGACCTGATCGAACCCGTCGCCCGAGTCTTCCAGGCCGCCAGCGCCGGACACGCCGACAGCGGGCTGATCGTGATGTTCCCCGCCGGACGGCCCGAGGCCGGCGACGTCTACGTCAAGAGCGGCACGGTGCGCGGATGCCCGATCTACATCATCAAGGTGTCGCCGTGGTTCGCCGCCAACGTCGCTGAGCAACGCCCGCAAGGCGGGTTCGTCGCCGTGTTCGACAGCCGCACCGGGCACACCCTGGCCTTGCTCGAGGACGAGCACTACCTCTCCGACATTCGCACCGCCGCGGCCGGCGCCGTGGTCGCCCGGGCGTTGGCTCCCAACCGGGTGGACACCGCCCTGGTGGCCGGCTCCGGTGTCCAGGCCTACTGGCAGCCACTGGCACTGCACCGGGAACGGCCCTACCGCAAACTGCTGGTCTGGGCACGTGACCCGGACAAGGCCGCCACCTTGACGGCCCGGCTCGCGCCGGTCCTACCCCATGTCGACATCGAAGTGGTGCCCGACCTCGGGCCCGCCGCACGCCGCGCTGACGTCATCCTGACCACCACCCAGGCTCGCGAACCGCTCATCCACGGCGACTGGCTACGCCCCGGGCAGCACATCACCGCGATCGGCGCCGACGACGCCACCAAATGCGAACTCGACGCCACCGTCCTGCGGCGCGCCCGCGTTTACGTCGACGCCCGGGACACCGCCCGCGACACCGGCGAAGTCCACCGTGCCATTCGTGCCGGCCGATACGCCCTCGACGACATCGCCGGGGAACTCGGAGACGTCCTGGCGGGCACCACACCCGCCCGCACCAGCGCCGGCGACATCACCGTCGCGACCCTCGCCGGGCTGGGCGCGCAAGACCTGGCAGCCGCCGAGGTAGCCCTGCAGAAACTCGGCATCCGGCCCGTGTGACCCATCCGGTCGGAGTAGTCACCCGCCTACCACGCGGCGGCCGGCCGACAATATGGACCACTCGAGCGGCGCGAGTTCAGCGGGTCATTGCGGCAGCTACAGGTCGATCATCGCTCGTAACGGAAGATCATCGTGCGCGGCGCTGTTCCTGACCGCTGACCATCCAGGTCACAGCACACTCGAGCTGCCGCAGGTCGCAATCATCCGAACCCGGGTGACCCGGTGTAGGCGGGCCTAGGCGCGTGTCGTCTACCGCTTCGTCATACGGTTCGGAGGTGAGCTACCACCGTGTAACTAGCTGCGGATCAGCGCCCACCTGCTGACCGTGGTCACGTCGGGCGGGGTGTCGGCGGGCAGGTCCAGGACGGTCAGGACGCGGTGGGCGATGTTGTCGTAGTCGTCACTGGCCCGGACGGTGCTCGTCTGGTCGTCCCAGCCGCAAATCAAAGTCAGCGACCATGTCGCGGACGGTGCAGGGCTGGCTGGGGTCGTCGGAGTTGTACACGGAAGCCTCCACTCGGTTTCGTCGAGGCTCCCAGCTCGTTGTCGCACTTATGTCGCAGCCATGCGGCGGCGTTTGCCCGGCCGCGGCAGCGCGGTTTCGAGGCCGGTCCAGGCGTCTTCCGGCGGGTCGTTGGGTTGCACGTGCTGCCACAGCGGCGCATCATGCCGAAGCGGCTCGTCGTACAGGCCGGGCGGCGGGGGAGGGATCCGCAGCGGCTTGCCGGGCTCGCCCAGCTGCAGCGTGGTCGTGCGTGGCCGGGCCGCCCTGCCCCGCCCGGTGGCCTGCAGCTGAAGGGTTTGCCGTTTCAGCCGGCCGTTGCCGTCGCCGAGCCCGTCCCAGGTGCGCCCGCCGGCGGTGATAGCGACGTCCACGCCGGGCCACACGCTGGTGGGAATGAGCACAGTGCCGCGCTGCCGGGCCCGGGCCTGCAACGACCGCACGACACCCTCGACCGGTACAGGGCAGGCGACGACGACCAGGTCGACGCCGTCGATCAGCGCCCCGACGATGGTGGGCCAGTCCGGGCCCGGCTCGGGGATGAGGGCGAGCCGGTCGAGGGGTACACCGAGTTCGTGCGCGGCGAGCGGGCTGAATGCCGGCATCCCGACCACGGCCGCCCACGCGCCGTCGCGCATCGCGGCGGCGAGGGTGTGCATCAGCACGCTGGTGGAGCCGGTGACGGTGATGGTGGCGCCGCGGCGCAGACCCGGCCACGGCAGCAGTGGCGCCAGCCCGGGTGGGCAGGGCAGAAGCTTCGACGCGTCCGGGGCGAGCTCGAACTCCTCCGCCGGTTGCACGGCGTGGGCCAGGGCGGTGGTGTTCGCGCGTTCGAGCCCGGCGGCGTTGACGCCGGCGAGGATGCGGCGCACGTCGGCGGGGGACTGGATGGCACCGGCCCAGGCGCGGCGTGCCGCCACGGCGTCCTCCCCTCGGTGGTGCACGCGGGGGAGGACGCGGCCGTTCGCTGGACGGGCTGGTGCCTTCGCGGGGACACCAGCTGGCTCGAACATCTGTTCTACTGAGGGACGATATCAGTCGGCGGTGTTTGCTGCTTGGTTGCTTGCCGGCGAGTCGGGAACCGGCTTGTCAGCACTCGGCGACGTTAACCCTGACGGTGCGCGGTGTGACCTTACGTCCGGTTTCGTAGTCCTTGCCGGTGACCTTGAGGCGCTTGGACCGGGCGATGACCTTGTAGCCGGCCTTGGACACGCACGCCGAGTACCACGCCTCACCACCGTCGTGGTTAACCTCAAGGTCGTCGAAGGTGACGGTGCCACGGCCGGGTACGGCGACCGTGAACACCATCGATCGAGCCACGTTCGGCAAGGCGGCCAGCGAGATGACGTAACTCAGAGTTCCGTTCTTGCAGGGAGAGTCGCCGATACCGCGGGGCGTCAGGATCAGCTCCCGTGCGATCGCGGCGGCCCGGACCTCAGTGTCCCCGCCGTGCACCGTGCCCGTACCGGACGCGGCCGGAGCGGGTGCGGCCGATTGGGCTTGTGCCGGGACAGCGGCACCGACGAACCCCACACTGGCCACGGCCGCCGTCGCGACAGCGACGAGAACGTTCTTCATGCGATCCCCTCAAGCCCCGATAGGTGCTGCGCACTGACCCACGACTGATCGGTGAAACCCGGTCCCACTTGAGGTCCGTTCGGGGAGGAAGGAACGGATGCAGGATGCGCTGATCGGCGTGACTGTGTCGGTGGGAGTGAGCGCCGGTTGTTACACAGCTTCAGCGCCGCCTGGTTCGGCTTTGGGCTCGGGTCGGTGAGTGTCGGCGCCAGCGGTCGCCATCGAAGGGCGACTGCGTATCGGCTTGGCGACCTTGTCGCCCACCGCCGTTCGAACGCCTCCACAGTCTCTCGACCGGATCCTTGCACTACTGAGCGTCGGCTGCGGCGTCGGTGAATGCGGTGGCCAGGAAGTCGGCCGCCGCGGCGAAGGACCGCGTGTCGGCGACCTCGTCGTAAGCGACGCCCGGGGTTTCGCCCGGCCGAGCGTGTGTGTGGGTGAAGCCATGCTGGGCACCGCCATACATGATCAGCTGCCAATCGGCCCCAGCCGCCTCCATCTCGTCCGAGAAGCCTTCGACCTGCGCGAACGGTACGTGAGGGTCGGCGGCGCCGTGACAGACCAGCAGCCGGGCCGAGACCGAGCCGGGGGTGGCCGGTGACACCGTGGCCAGACCGCCGTGGATGCTGACCGCTGCCACGATCGGGGCGGCCTGCCGGGCCATGGTCAGCGCGGCCAGGCCGCCGAAGCAGTATCCGACCGCGGCCACGGGGGCATCCGGTCCGGCGTGGCTGCGAAGCACGTCGAGCCCGGCCGACGCGCGCCGGTTCAGCCGGGCGGGATCGTCGCGTAAGGCGGCGACCTTGGCCATCACTCGTTCACGGTCGCCGGCGACACCGGGGGCCGTACATGTCGCAGGCATGTACCGCGTGGCCCAGCGGGCTGCCTGCGCACGGGCGTGGTCGTCGAGGCCGGCGCCGCCGTGGATAACCAGGATGCCGGCCGGTGCGGGCGAGGGCCCCGAGACGGAGGACGTCATGGAGCCAGGCTACGTCGTAATGTAAACACCATATCGGCACGAGTTTTCTTCCGCGACCACCGCAAGCTATCGGTTCCGCAACGCCTGGCGCACATGGGTCATCTTGGCGAACGTGACTCAGGTGGCGCTCATACTCAGCGACATCAATCGTCGCCGGATCGCGCACGCGGCGCAGAAAACCCACAGACATCGGGCGCTCACGTTCGCTGACGGAATGAGGTGCCCTCGACGCTGGCCGGTGAAGTCGCTTGGGGTCGCAGTTCGTCGCCGACAGCCCGCCGACGACGCTGTCGCCGTGGATCAGCCGGAGGAAGTCCTCGTCGCCGCGGCGCACGACCTCGACCCGCCACGCGGCATCCGGTGTCTGCATCGCACCCACGACGGTGCCCTGCGCCGGCGGGAGGAGCGGCTCAGGGGCCTGTCGTACCGAGGCGGGGACCGGTCACGGCGCAAACTGCGCCAGGCGGCGTGCCGCAGGCGGTGATCGGCCGTCCAGCTGCGGAAGACCACCTCACCGACCAGCACAGGCTCGACCCAATGCGCGTGCCGGGCATGCTCGCGCGGCGCATCGGCTACCGGCGGGGTGGCGCGGGCCAGCGTGCCGAGTTCGTCGCGCAGCCGGCGCGGCGCCAGGTCGGTGAAGCCCGTGCCGACGTGACCGGCGTACATCAGCCGGTCACGCTCGTCGAAGACGGCCAGCAGCAACGAGCCGATCGTCCCGGCCCGGCGGCCCTCGCCGGCGGTCCAGCCGACGACGATGACTTCCTGCGTCTTGGTCAGCGGCACTTTCGTCCAGTCGAGCGCCGGCCCGGCCGGTAGGGCGCGTCCAACCGTTTGGCGACCACACCTTCCAGCCCGGCGATCTTCGCGGCCTGCAGCACCGTGCGCCCGTTGACGTCGACGAAATGAGCCGGCACCGTCACGTGCTCGCCGACAGGCGCAGACCGGCGAGCAGATCCCGGCGCTGTGCGTACGGCCGCGCCGTGAGGTCCTGGCCATCAAGGCCGAGCAGGTCGAACACGTAGTACCGCACCGGCACGGCGGCGACCAGGGACGGTGCCGGCGCCGAGACGTGCATCCGCTGCTGCAGGCGGGCGAAGGTAAGGCGGTCGTGCTCGAGCGCGACGATCTCGCCGTCCAGCACCGCGCAGCGCCCGACCAGCCGGGTGGCGCACTCGGCCAGCTCCGGATACGTGCGGGTGATGTCGTTGCCGTTGCGGGAGAACACCCGCACGCCCGCGCCGGCGTAGGTCAGCGCCCGCACACCGTCGTACTTGAACTCGTACACCCATCCGGGCCCGGCCGGCAGGTCACCGCCGGCGGCGAGCATCGAAGCGATCCCCTCGGCAACCGGCCGGGCCGCGGCAGTGGCCATCACTCGCACCCGTCGTCGATGGTGTCGACCTCGCGCAGCGCGCCGGGAGACAGACCGTGTTCGCGCAGCAGCCGGTCGCGGTCCGCGACCGTCGGCACGTGCCAGCTGGTATCGCCGTGCCGCACCTCGATTCATTCGCGAAGACCGGTTCCCCGGTCGAGCAGCACCGTCTCGACCTGCCACTGCTGGTACGTGAGGACAGGCAGCACCCCTCCAGTGTGCGCTCTCAATGGATCTGATCTAGGACGGCGGCGGTGAGCTGGGAAGATCAGTTTGAGTGAGAAGGGCAGTGGCGCTGGTGTTTCTCAGTCGACCAGATCCGGCGAGAGTCTTGCTCTCGCGGCCCGGGGAATCTGGGGGAGGTGGCCGGCGAGCATCGCGGCGTGGATCGAGCGGTCCGGCTCGTGCGACTGGGCCGTTGCCACGGGGCGAGGCCAAGCATCCCGGTCCATTGCAATTGGCGGAGCCGGCCGGGCAGCATGCCCGCCACCGTTTCCGCCCGCGCGTCCGGCGCCGCCGCCCCGGCCGGCGTCGGCGAGGAGGACGTGCCGCACGCCGAACCTGTACCTCCGCCACCCGACACGATCCCCTAGCGGTCCTGCCGGATCGTGAGCAGGGTGCCGAGCTGCGGCGTCGACAGGTACGCCGACACTCGGTGGAAGTCGAGCCCGGGCAGGTGCACCTCGTCGTCCCGGTCGATGCCGTCAAACAGCCTGCTCAGGTTCCGCGGGACCGCGATGACGTCACCGGCTTCGGCGAGATTCGCCCAGCTGCGGACCCCGGGCGGTCGCGCGCCCCGGCCGTCGACCGGTGCCGGGTCGAGCGCGGACATCACACTGCTCAACCCCAGCGGTGACCCGAGCGTGACAAACAGCTCGACCGGGACGTCCGAGGCCTCCCAGAGCGCCTCGTACGCCATCACCGTGCCGATCGAGTGGGCGATCACCACGTTCGGCCGGTACCGGCGCAGTTCGTCGGTGAGACGCCGGCGCACCGCGCGGCGGACGTCCGGGCGGCTCAGGTAGCGAGTAAGTTCCGTGAGCATCGAGGAGATCGCGCGCGAGGTGACGGTGCCGAAGCGTTCGGCGAGGAACGAGGTCATCCGGCGCAGCGGTTCGGTGACCGAGCTGGGCTGCCGCATCGCCGTCGCGATCTCCTCGGCCATGTCGGCCAGCGGCTGCGAAGCGCCGATCGTCACCGGCCGCTGCGCCGGCTCCGGCTCGTCGGCCGCTCCGCGGAGAAGATCGCCCAGATACGGGACCAGCAGCTCGGCGGTCAGGCCCGGGTGGGCTGCACGCAAGGCAGACGACCAGCGCTCGGTCAGGACGGTCGAGGACTGGTTGGCGTTCCATGCCCCGTGGACGCCCAGGATGCGGAGGCCCGTGTTCGTCTCCGATCGCGGCGACGCGGCAAAGGTTGCGGACAGGCGGCCGGTGTTCAGGTCCCAGAGCTTGGCCGTCCAGTCCGCGGCCACGGTCAGCGCGCTGGGCACGCCACCGATCTCGGCCGCGGCAACGACCTCGATCGGTTCGGTCCCTGTACGGATCGTGAGCAGCTGGCGAATGGAGCCGGTGTCCCAGGCGCGCAGGGTGCCGTCATGGTCCACGGTCACGACCATTCGGGCCGTGGCGGCCAGGTGGGCCGGCTGATCTAGCGGCGTGACGGTGAAGTCGACGTCGCCGTCCGGCGAGTGCAGCCGCAGCCGGCCGTCGGTACGGATCGACACGGTCGCCGACGGCCCGCCTCGTACCGAGACTGCCTGGGTGACCGCGCCGGCCGGGGCGAGGGTGACCGCCGGGTTCACGCTGGGCCCGAGTTCGGGCGCGACGGCCAGCCGGTGCAGTTGCCGGCTGACGCCGGAGTCCTCGAGCGTCGTCCCCAGCGCCACGCGCAGAGCCTCGGCCCTTTGCGTCACGCTCAGATGACTCCAATCGTCGACCGACCGGCAGGCGATCGCGATGGCTCGCGCGTCGGCCGACCGCAGCTGCGCCGGATCACCCGCGGTCACCGCGCGGCGATCTGCGCGCACCACGAAGTCAAGGTCCAGCCACAGCTCGTCGGCACGGCCGGCATCGAGGGCGTGGTCCATTGCGTACCTGAGTAGGTACGGCTCGGCAATATCCCACCGCACCGGGCCGGTGGAGAGCCCACCGGTGCGAGGCAGGAGAGCGGAGAAGAGATTCGCGGCGGTGATGTCACGTCGCAGATGGTCGGTCAACGCCTGGTGCGACGGCAGGTAGTTGCCGTCCGGGGAGATCTGCACATACGAGTCGGTAAGGGGGTCGGTGAACGGGGAGCCAGGTTCCAGGACGGACAACGCGCGGCGCAGAGTGGCGCGGGGCATACCGTCGCCTCTTGCATTCGCGAGGATCGCCAGCAGGGTGCGCCCAGACGCGGCACGGCTGGTCAGGCTCAGCTCGAGCATGTCCGCAAGGGTCACCGGCGGCCGGTACGACGCTGGCGGCAGCACACCACCGAGCGATTCGACGAACCAGCGGGCGAGCAGGAACTCGTCACCCCGGAAGGGAAGGGTCCGGATCCACTCGGAGATCTCGGGTTCCTCGTAGCCCGTCATCAGCTCGGCGGCCAGAAGATTAAGGTACGCGTGGAGATCCGCCGGTGTGGCGGCGGTCAGATCGACAAGGCGATCGACGGCCCGCCGCAGCGGATCAAAGCTGGCCGAGGGGCGGGTAGAGATCAGGACGCGACAGGCCGGTCGGCCGTCGGCGAGATGGATCGACATCAGCGACAGCAGGAACTCCTGCAGCTCGACCGGGTGATCGGCCTCGTCCAGCGCGTCCAGGATGACGGCCGCCGGCGCGATCCGCGCGGCGAGCGCGTCGAGCAGCGGCCGGGGCCCGTCGACCGGATGCCCGAGTTGACGGCCGAGCCGGACGGCGATCTCCGAGACGGTGCGTCCGCGGGCGTGCACCATCGCCGGCCCGGTGCCCGGCGCCGGTGTCCGCGCGGCTCCGGTCGCCGCGTCGCGCAGCGTCGGGAAGTTCGCCCGGACCACCTGCACCAGCAACGCCGATTTGCCGCTGCCTAGTGGACCGTTGACCAGGACCGAGCCGATCGGTTCCTGCCCGTTCAGCCAGTCGTCGAGCTGCTCGAGCTCGGCTCGGCGGCCTATGAAGAAGCCCGGCTCTCGCCACCCCGAGGCCGACCGGACGAAGTGGTTCGCGTCGAGTGCCGGGTCCGGTGCCGGATGCGCGCCGCCCGGCTGCCGGGACGGGCGCCGATTGGGGAAGAACGGCGCTTCGACTCGGGTATCCGTCATGACCGAGTAGATTTCTAACCCCCATTGCCGAAGCATTCGAGCAACCGTGGTCAGCGGTACGTAAGGCATGGCCGGATCGAGATCAAGGTCTCCGTCGGCGATCCGGTGCAGTATGCCGGCCACCGCTCTGCTGAATCTGCCGTCGAAGGCGTCCTCGCCATAGGCCGAGGCGAGTTCCGGGATCCCGCTGATGAAGGAAGATCGCAAGGGCAACCGGGACGGTCCGGCGAGGCACAGATCGCTGAGGAAGAGGGTGTGCGGTGAACGCGACTCGTCGGCGATCAGCTTCCGCCATCTTGGCGAGGCGGCCGACATGTGGTCCGAACCGTCCGCACCAATCAGCCGGAGCGAGCCATCGCCGGCGATGCGGGCATGACCCAAAAGGTGGACGATCAACGAGTCACCCGGGCCGAGCCGGTCGACCGCCTGGGTGATTACGTGGTCGATGCCGGCCGCCGTCATCAGCTCCGATCGCTCCGGGATGAAGCAGGTGTACCCGAGCCGCCGGAGCGCCGCCGCGACCGCACGGATCCGCTCCCCGGCGAACGGCAGATCCGGCAGATCCGCGCCTTCCTCGTAGTGGCCGATGCCGATGAGCAGGGCGTGCCGCTGGACGCCCGGTGAATCCGGCAATGGGTACTCGCGCAGTCCCCCGTCCACCCCCACCGCGAGCACCCGGTTCGTCGACAGATGCAGCGTCCGCGCCGGCTCGGCCACCGCCACCGTCTGCGGCGGGTCTTCGGGGCTGTCGAGGGCCGACACCTGCAACAAGCCGGCGGGATCGGAAGTGACGGCCACCGCGCGCCCTCGATGCGAACCGAGCACGGCGGCCGTCACCGGCCTGCGCAGGCTGGGCGGGGGCGTGAGTCGCGCGCCGGTAGGGAGATCCCAGACCTGTAGGACGCCGTCCGACCACACCGCGGCCCACACATCCCGTTCGCCGAGGGTCAGCGCCGCCACGGCAACAGCGGGCACCTGCGGCCGCAGCGAGAGGGCGCGCACCGTGACGGCACCGGTCGGGTCGAAGACACGCAGTCCGCCGTCGCGGTAGCCCACTAGCACCTGGCCGGTAACGGAAAGCGCGGCCACGACCGGTCGTCCGCTGACCGGCGCGGCCGATCGACCGCGGGCCGGCTCGGAGGGTGCGGCAGCGATGTCGTCGGCGAGGTCCTGGTACCCGCCGCCGAGTCCGTTCAGCACCGCCACCACGACCTCGGCGAACGGCCGGCTCTCCGGTGGCGCCGTCGGCCCGCCGGCCCGGTCCGGCAACAGGCTGCGGAAGTCCAGGCTGCCGCCGAAGGTCTCGGCCTCGCCGCCGGTGCTGTGCGAGAGCAGGTCGAGCACCCGGAAGGCGTCGGCGCGCGGAAGGTTCGCCAGCAATTCCTCCCGGACGGTCGGCTCGCCAGGAGCGCCGACGGCCAGGTCGTACACGATCCGGTCCGGGTCGTCGCCGACGCTGCCTGGCGCCGCTACGAGCAGGCCGGAGAGGAACACCTCGGCGAGATCTGCGGGACCCGAGCGGGGCACCAGGTTGCGCTGCACCAGCCGCATCACCGGGACGGTCAGCGGCGCGGCGGCGAGGAAGGTGGCTAGCTCGAAGGCCGCCGGCGCGGCGGTTAGCCGGAATCGTTTCACCAGCTCCACCGCCGACGTAGCGGGCGGCTCCACCGGGCCGGGCGCAGGTCTGCCCGGCAGCGCCGCCGCAGCGAGCCGGCCGGGGCCGGAGCGGGTACCGGCCACCGTGGCGGCCCAGCGGCCGATCGCGGCGGCGTCCAGTTCGACCACGGGCACGAGGCGCTGCCCGGGCGTCCCGCCCGGCCGCCCGGGGCGTAGCGGGCGGATAGCCAGCATGCCGCTGAGCGGCGGCGCCGGGTAGGCGGCGACCGGCACGGCGGGCAGCGCCGAGCGGTGCCACAGGCGTTCGGGAAGCACGTTGACGAACGCAAGCGGGCTGCGGGCGGCCCAGTCCAGCACCGCAGCCGCGGCGGCCTCGGTACGCCACAGCCGGCCGGTGCCGTCGGTGACGACGAGGATCAGGCGACGCCCGGTCGGGTCGGTGAGCTCGGCGCTGCTGCGGTCGCCACCGGTCTGCCCACCCTGCAGCCCGGTGCGCAGCCGCGGACGAGTGCTGTCCCCGTCGACGCTCCAGATCCGGACGTCCCGGAACGCCGGATGACCGCGCAACGTCCGGACCAGCTCGGTCAGCGTGGGCTTCCACAGTGCCATCGAGACGCCGGTGTCAACGACCACGGCCAGTTCCAGCCAGTCCTCGTCGGCCGGGACGGAAACCGGGACAAGCGTGCCCGCCTCAGCCGAGCGGTGCGCGGTGGTCCGCTCGTCGAGCCGGCCCGGTCCGGGCGCCCGGACCGGGCGGCGCAGTGGGCGCAGGGCTCGGCCGATGGCGGTGGCACCGACCAGGGCCGGGCGGGCGGCCGGGCGGTGCTGCAGCCGGCCGGTCTCGGACGTGGCGGGCCGGACCGCGACACCGGGCCGCGGTTCCGGCGGCGGTGCCACCGGCGGGGGCGGGACAACCCGTGGCGACAGCGGCGGCGGATCAGCCGATACGTCGTCGCCGGCCGGCACCGGCGGCACCGGCGACGCTGGGCCGGGATCCGGGCGCCCGGTGGGCTCGGCACCGCCCGCCGACGCCGGGAAAAGCCGGTCGATCAGCCAGACCGCCTCGGCGACCGCCCGCGGGGTAAGGGTGCCGTCGGCGTATGCGGCGGCCAGCAGTTCGGCGACCGGATCCGGGCCGGGGCCGGTCATCCGGAGCTGCTGTCGTTCAGCGGCCGCAGCAGCGCGTCCAGCACATCGCTCCAGCCGTCGTCCGTCCCGTGGTCGGTGTCGCCCTCCATCCGAATCGCGTTGAGAAGTTGGTCCACGGCGAGTTGCGCGTCCGGGCGCTGCCGGCGGATCTCCAGCACCCGGTTGATCAGCGCTCGGGCGCCCGGTGACACGGTGCGCAGGTGCGCCTGCACGATGCGCTCCAGTTTGGGGCCGTCCGGCGGTTCCAGTTCGAGCCGGATGCAGCGGCGGACGAACGCGGGCGGGAAGTCGCGCTCACCGTTACTGGTCAGCACGACGATGGGGAACTCGCGGCAGGTGACCGTGCCGCCGACGACCGGTACCCGGCCGGTGGCGTCGTCGGTGAGCACTCGTACCGGCCGCTCGGGATTCGGCAGGCGCAGCAGCTCCGGGATGCGGAAGCTGCCCTCCTCGAACGCGTTGAGCAGGTCGTTGGGCAGATCGACGTCACCCTTGTCGATCTCGTCGATTAGCAGTACGCGCGGCTGCGCGGCCGGCAGCAGCGCGGTGCCCAGCGGGCCGAGCCGCAGGTAGCTGCCGATGTCGACGGTCGGCGCGGTACGCCGGGACCGGCCAGCCTGGTGCAAGTTTACCTCCTGCAGCCGCCCGACCGCGTCGTACTGGTAGAGCCCGTCGTCAAGGGTGGACCGGCTGGTGATCGACCAGTGCAGCACCCGGCCTAGGCCCAGCTCGCGGGCGATGCTGTGTGCCAGCATCGACTTGCCGGTGCCCGGGCGGCCGGTCACCAGCAGCGGCCGGCGCAGGTGGATCGCGGCGTTCACCAGCCTGACCTCGCGGACCCCGGCCCGGTAGGCGGCGGCCAGCTCGGTCAGCCGCGCCGGACCGGCCGGGATCGCGACGACCGGGCCGGGCGGCACGACGCCGTCGAACGTGCGCCACGGCGGGGTCGCCAGGGTCTCCCACGTCCGTTCCCGTCCGTCGCCGTGGTAGACCCACCACGCCGGGGCGGATTCTTCGCTCGTGACAGTCATGCGACCTTGCTTCCTGATACGGCCGGAGCGGCCAGCGGGGTGTTCAGTTCGCGGTTGCGGTCCGGGTCGTCCCACAGCACGGTCAGGTCGGCGCCGCCCGCCCGCCGCTCCTGGAACACCCGGTCCGGCAGACGACCCAGGTCGCCGGTCTTCTGCAGGTCCTCGACGACGACCTTGAGCGCGTTGGAGTCGTCGCCGGCGCACCACACCGCCGCCGGCAGTCCGGCGGCAACGGCGATCAGCAGCCCGTCGACCGGTGTCGCCGCGTACGGGTAGGAGAGCACCAGGCAGACCGCGTCGTCGGCGACGGCGAACCGGTCGGCCAGAAGGCCGGCGTCGTGCCGGTCGATGACCAGATGGGTGTCGTCGGCCGAGTCGTAGTACGCCGGCAGCGTCGTGCTGCGGTGCAGAAAGAGGACCCGGCCGTCGGCGCCGACCCGGGCCCAGCGGTCGCGCCAGTCGCGCAGGGCGAGGCCGCCGAACCGGAGCCGGTCCAGAGAGCGGATCACAACCTTGCCGCGCAGCCCGAGGCGGGCCCCGGTCACGCCGTCGGCGGCCGGGCGCCAGTGATGCACCGCCGCGTCGAGCAGCGGCCAGGGCAGCAAGAACTCAAAGGTCAGCGCCTCCCGGCCGACCCGGGGCAGGAACCGGCCGACGTCCGACACCAACCGTTCGCACCGCTGCTGGATATCGGCCTCCGGGCACGGCTCCGGGTCGTCGTGCCGGAGGGTCAGCGAGGCGCCGTCGCGTTCCAGCGTCGCGGTCAATCGGTACGCGCCGGCGTCGGCGGGCTCCACCCGTACGGTGACGAAGGTGGCTGTCTCGACCACCGGGGCGGAGGCGGCGGCGCGCACCCGGCCAATTGCCTCCGGCGCCACCTGTGAGTCGGCGGCGAGGGAATCGATCAGCGCTTGCACCGGTGCCGGGTCCGGCAGGCAGGCAGCCAGGTGCTCGGCGAACGACAGCGCCGGCGGGATGCCACCCCGCCGGCTGGGCAACTGGTCCAACCGGCCCAGGACGGACGGCAGGGTGAGCGCGTCGGTCACCGGTATCGGCGCGACGGCGTCCACCGCCCGCCACAACGCGTCAACGATCTCGTCCGGGCCGGCCGGTCCGAGCAAGGCGGCCAGCTCCGCCCGTATGGCATCGTCCAGCGTGGTGGCCGGCGGGTGCGGCATGATGAGCGTCTCGCTCCGGCTGCCGTCCTCGTCCTGGTGGATCAGCTGAATCGGGCGGTGGGCGCCAGGGCTGTCCGGTGCAATCAGCTCGGCGTGCTCGCGTATCCGGACGGGCAGTAGGCCGACATCCGGCGGCCACTCCCCGGCCGGCACCTCGTCCAGCGCCTCGAGCAGCGCGGCCGTGAAGACCCCGCCACCGGCTTCGGCCCGGTGGATCGCACGCTTGCCGTATGGCGAGGCGAACAGGATCTCCTGTCGTACATCCACCGTGGGCGGGCCGTGCTGTGGTACGGGCAGCCCCGCAGGCAGTTCCCCGGTCCGGCGGTCCGGGAAGGTCTGACAGGCGTCGATGGTGAAGATCTGCCGCCAGAGCGGATGGGCCCGTGCCGATCGGAACAGGTTTAGATGCTCGTCTAGATCAAGGTTGAGCAGGTCGTCGTGAGTCGCGTCGGCGAGCATCAGGCGCCGACGGCCGGCCCGGTCGACGGCACCGTGCCCGGCCCAGTGCAGCCAGAGCAGGTCGCCGTCGAGCTCCAGCACCTGCCGGTGCAGCACGGCTTTCAGGGTGGCGAAGTCGGCGAGCCGGTTGTCGAACCCGTCGGCGTCGGCCAGCAGCGGCGAGGTCAGCAGCACGACATTTGCCCTGGGCACGCCACGGCCGTGCAGCCACCGGGCGAATCGCAGGGCCTGGGCGGCCAGACCGAACCGGTTCTCGTGGACGCCGTTGCGGTCGATGCCGACCGCCACGGCGTGGGTCCGCGCCGGGGTCACCGGGGAAACCGATCCCACAGCTCCGTGTAGAACTCGTCCAGCGAGAAGTACGCGCTGTGCGCCCGCGGGAACGGCGCCCCGCTGCGGACCGGGAGGTCCTCGACGGCCGCGCCGAACACCGGAGCCGCCAGATAGGCCAGCAGGTCCCGCGGGTCGTACACGTTGACCCAGGCGGGCAGCGGCGCCGCGTCGGCCGACTCGCTTGGCAGGGCGCCTAGGCTGCCCAGGTATGAGCCCTGTGAGCCGACCGTGACCAGGAGGTCGACCTCGGCCAGGCCGAAGCGCAAGAGGTCGAGGCTGGCGATGCCGCCAAGACTGTGGCTGACCAGCACCACCGGCCCGGTCACCGACTGCACGGTCTTGGCGATGTACCGCCGCACCGGCTCGCCGTGGGCGAGGTAACGCAGCACGTCGCCGCCGAACGGGGTGGCCCGGTCCATGATCAGGCCGCGCCGGCGTTCGACCGCCTTCGCCACCCCCATCCGGAGCACCAGCTCGGCGCTGATCCGCAGCAGCGTCTGCCCGGCACCGAGGTCGCCGCCATCCAGCCCGTCGATCACCGCCGAGGTGAGCATGTCCCGGCCGATCGCATCGGCCGGGAACGAGCCCGGCAGGCCGGCGTCGGCGGCCACCAGCAGCGCGGCGACGACCGCCCGGGCTAGCGCCTCGCGCAGTTCGCCCTCGCCGTCGCTGCTGGCGATCAGCTCGATCGCCTCCCGGGCGACCGGCGCGTCGAACACCGTCCGGACCGCGGCGGTCAGGACCGGTGGCGTCAGGTCGAGCCCGGTCAGCATCTCGACGACGCGCGGCCGCCGGTCCAGCGCCGCCGCCCAGCCCAGGTATGTGTCCAGCCGGTCGCGCGCGGTCAGCCCGGCGCCGGGCAGCCCGTTGTCGCCAGTGTCTTCGTATGCGGCGGTCAGCAGGCGCAGCTCGTACAGCGGGTCGGCCTCGAGGAGGATCCACCGCTCATCGCGCCACTCGTCCACCGGGAGCGCGCCGCCGCGTGCGATGTCGTAATCCGGGACCGTCGCTGCGGCCGCGTCGAGCGGCACGCCCAGCACGTCACCCCAGAAACACGGCAGGACGGTGACGCCAGGCCAGTGCTTGGCCGCCTTGCGCCGGACCAGCCGGAACAGATCCGCGTACCGCTTCTCGCGTACCCCGGTGCCATGCACGAAGATCACTGTGGTCACTACGCTTGCCCTGCCCTGCCTGCGGCTCGAAAAAGGACGACCAGACAGATATACGGCACCGGGTGCCGGGGCCGGAAGACCCGAAGCGGGCAGCATCGATGGCCGGACGGGCCGATGATCACCCGAGCGGTCCACCTCGTCCGGCGGCATCGTCGGCGTGGAGATGGGGTGATCGAGCCGGTGGTTGCAGCGACGGGATGATGCCCTCGGCGGGGAATCAGGGTGGCGATCACGACAAGTTCGACGCCGTCGGTCAGCGCGGCGAACGATAGTGGGTCAGTTCGGGCCGGGGTCGAGGATGAGGGCGAGCCCGTTGTGCGAATGCCGGGTTCTTGGGCGGGGAGCGCGCTTAACGCGGCATGCCAACCCCGGTTGTCTTCACCATCGATTGTCTCGGTGCAGCTCAGAGTAGGCGTCGTTCTCAGGTACGCGCCGACGGCGTCAAGCGCTTACAGATCTCTGACCATGGACGCGACCAGAGCGCGGGCAGCGGCGACCCTGCTCAGGTCTTACCCGTCGCGGGTCAGCGAACGGTGATGGCCGGTCGATGGGTCGGCCGCCCCAAGTCATGTCGCCAGGAGAATCAACCTGATCGACGCGTGCGCATGGTTACCGGACAACGACCGGAACGGCGATACCGTCGGAAACCGCGGTAGGCCACGATGGGCTGTGCCGACGAAAGGTATTCAGGTGCACAAGTGGACGGCGGCAGTCGCAGGGGGGTTGCTGGTTGCTGGCCTGGGAATCTTCTTGATCATCCAAGGTCTGGACAGGGCCGATAAGTGGGCCAGCGTGCTCGGGTTGTTCGTTGGTTTGGTCGGTCTCGGTCTCGCGGTGGCCGGTACAGCCAGCACCCGGCGGCCTACTAGCGGGCAGACGGTTACCGAATCGATGGTCGGCGGCGGTGTGACGCAGGTCCGGGGTGTGCGTGGCAGCGTCCGGATCGGCCCAGCAGCCACAGCGCCGTCACCTGCTGCAACTCCGGCGCCGCCTCCGTCGGGCGACGCCGCTACAGATGGACAGTCCGTGATGCGTTCATCCACAGCGGGCCCGATTCGGCAGGTCGACGACGTCGGCGGAGATGTGGAGCTCGAGCGATGACTCGTTGGTGGGCGCCGCGACGGGCCACGGGTCAGATAGTCACCGGCAGTGTGGTCTTTGGCGACGTCGTCCAAGTCACCGGTGTTGACGGGGATGTAACGGTCTCCCTTGACCGGCCGCCGTACCAGGTTGTGCAGGCTGACGGCAAAGCCGTACCGGTGAGTGTGGAAGAGGCGCGGGCGCAGCCGAGCCGGCTGTTGCTGGCCCGGCATCAGATCGTGCCGTTCACACCTCGTGATCGTACCGGCGGCGCCCTTGACGCATGGGTTGCTGGAGCCGAGCCGGTCGCTGCGCTCCTCGTCCACGGGGCAGGCGGAGAGGGTAAGACGCGGCTTGCCACGGCAGTCGGCGCTCAATGTGCGGCCGCAAAATGGGCGGTGTGGCATGTGAAGCACGCCGCCACTGCCGCGACGTCGCGGGTCGAATTGCCCGGCGGCAAGGTCCTCGCCGTTGTGGACTACGCCGACAGGTGGCCGTCTTCGGCACTACTCGCCCTGCTCACCCAGCTCCGCGTCCTCCACGTCCGGGCGGGAACCCGCGTGCGGGTGCTGATGCTGGCCCGTTCGGCGGGCTCTTGGTGGCCCGCACTGGCCGATCGGGCCGACAGCGACCTAGGAATCCGGGTCGACCGATGGCCCTTGCCTGAGCTAGCCGCAGACAGTACCGACACCCGCCATACCTTATTCAATGCCGCGGCCGAAGGCTTCGCCGCAGCCTTAGGTCTAGCACCGGCCGCCTGGCCGGTGCCGGATCTGGCCGGCGACGGGTTCAGGCCAATTCTGGCAGTGCACATGGCAGCGCTGGCCGGGGTGGACGCCATCGGGCGCGGCCAAACCCCGCCGATCCAACCGGGTGCCGTGTCGGCGTACCTGCTGCGCCGGGAACAGACGTATTGGCGAGAGCTATACGCCCGTGCTGAGACGCCGATCCAAACCTCGCCGGAAAAGATGCACCGGATAGTCATCGCCGCAACTCTCACCGGGAGCCAGCCCCGGTCCGTCGCCCATCAAGCCCTCGCCAGCGCCGGGTTCGCCGACACCATTACGGCTTCAGATCAGATCATCGACGACCACATCACCTGCTACCCGCCAGTTGACCCACGGACCGTATTCGAGCCATTGCATCCCGACCGGTTCAGCGAGGACCTCATCGCCATGTCCACCCCTGGCCACGGCGGAGACGGTGTCAACGACCTGGAACGTGACTGGGTGACGGAAGCGATCAGCGCCCTCTTAACTGTCAGCGAGGGGAAGCCGCCGGCATGGACTGCGAACGTTGTAACTGTGCTGGTCGAAACAGCGTTGCGCTGGCCCCACTTCGCCAACGAGGCGCTCTTTCCCGTCCTCCGGCAGCAACCCGAGTTGGCGTTGGCCGCCGGCGGCGCAACCCTTTCCCGTCTTGCCAGCATCCGCCACGTCGATTCTGCCGCAGCGGAGTCAGCCGAAGAATCAGCGCAGGCGCACTATCGTCTCGTCGATGTACTCGAGGCCGTGTACGACGTTCTTCCAAGCACTCAACATGTGGACTTCGACCTGGCTGCGGCCGACATTGCATCCGTCATCTTCGAAGAACGGATGAGAAGCAGTCAGGAACCGGGCGTCCGTGCGTCAGTCCACGAACTCTACGCGCGCCGGTTATATCAAGCGGGTCGATTCTCGCAGGCTGTCGGCATTTACGAACAGGCCGTGCGTCTTCGCCGCGAGTTAGCGCGGGACGGCTCGCGCGTCGAACTGGGTAGGCTGGGCAGCGTTCTCAGCGACCTTGGCGGGTGTCGAAGGAATCTGGGCCAAATCACCGAGGGCCTGGCGGCGGCTAAGGAGGGTCATGCTCTACTCCTGAGCCTGAACGCAGTTGAGCCCGAAACGTATGCTGCCAGGCTGGCGCACAGTCTGAACATGCTCGGCACTTGTTTCGGAGATTTCGGTGATCGGCGTAACGCCTTTGACTGTTTCGTGAAGTCGTCTCAAATCTATACGCAGCTAGCGAAGAGCGAGCGCCAGTTCGACATGGAACTCGCCATCTCGCTCCATAATTTGAGCACTCACCTTCGAAATTTCGGCGATCTTGAGCAGGCACTGTCCGTCGCCAAGAGGTCGGAAGCCGTGTGGTCGGCGCTGACGCGGTCGGCTCCGAGCCAGTATCGTCACGGGTTGGCATCGGCGCTTAACGCCATGGGTAACATTTACACCGCCATGAATGATTACGACCAAGCCGTGCAGTGCGTTTCTGCCGCGACGTCTCACTATCGGGTTCTGGCCGAGAAGAACGAAGATTTTTACCTTCCGCGGCTCGCCGAAACGCTCGACAATCAAGTCAGCCCTTTGCTAAGGCTGGGGCGCTACCGCGAAGCGTTGGAACGTGTTGAAGAAGGGTTAAAATTCCGACGCGAGCTCGTGGCTTCCAACGCGGCGGTTTATCTGCCCGATCTTGCCCTCTCGCTAAACAACAAAGCGGCCGTGGTCGCGGAAAGCGGAAATCTCGCCGAAGCCGAGAAGGTCTGCTCAGAAGCAATAGGGATGTATCGCCGCCTTGTCGATCGGAACCCGAAGGCGCATAGCGAGGACCTTGCCCAGTCTCTTCACAATTTGGGAACCGTCCGATATTTGCGGCATCGAGCCGGATCGGGCTCGTTGGATGAAGCTTTGTTTTCGGTAGAGGAGGCGGTGGAAATCCGGCAAAGACTTGCGGAAGCTGGAATCCTGGAGGACTGGGACAAGCTTGCGGAGTCCGAACAGCTCATCGACGGAATCCGGCGCCAGATGCCACGGTAGACGAGGGTGTCTTGGCGTGGGCGGCGGTGATGAGCCAGGTGGATTTCGATGAAGGCGGTTGCTCATTGCGTGCCAGATCGCCTCGGCCACGGCGCGCTGCTGGCGGTCCGTCGGTAGACTCCGGGGGGGGGTGTCCCTATGGGTTTCGTCAAGCGGCAAGTGCGTGGTCGCTGGGCCTTGCTTGGTAGGGGTTTTGGACGCGCAGCATGGCGAACAGGACGTCGACACGGCGGCGGGCGAGGCAGATGAGGGCGGCGTTGTGGCGTTTGCCTTGGGCGCGTTTGCGGTCGTAGTAGGCCCGCGATAGTGGGTGAGCGAGGCTGGCGAACGCGGCGAGGAAGAATGCGCGTTTGAGCTGTTTGTTGCCACCTCGGGGTGGGTGTTCGCCGCGGATGGAGGTGCCGGAGCGGCGGGTGATTGGGGCCAGGCCGGCATAGGCAGCCAGGTGTCCGGGTGTCTTGAAGGCGGTCCCATCGCCGACTTCGAGCAGGATGCGAGCTGCGGTCCTGACACCGATGCCGGGCATCGAGGTCAGGACCTCGGCAAGAGGGTGAGCATCAAGCATCCCCTCGACCTCGGCGCCGACCTGGTCGCGCTGCAGGAGAACCTCGCGGAGGCTGTCGGCCAGCCGCGGGAGGATTTTCTCCGCGGCGGTGGCGCCGGGAACGGTCACCGTCTGCTCTTCGAGCTCGGTCATGATCTGCTCGACGAGGCTCTCACCCATGCGAGGGGCGTTCTTGGCGGCAATCTCGAGCAGCTTGCGGCGTCCGGCCTTGCGTAGTCCGGTCGGACCGCCGCAACGCGACAGCAGCTGCAGTACCGCCTTGTGCTGCACCCGAGGTCCAAGGACACGTTCCAGGGCGGGGTGGATCTGGGTGAGCAGGCCGCGGATGCGATTAGCCAGGCGGGTCGCTTCGCCGGCGAGGTCGTCGTCGAAGCCGACCAGGACTTCCAGCTCGGCCAGTGCCTCGTCGCCGACGTCGACACGGCGAAGCGTGTGCGGCAGCGTGCGTGCGGCGTCGGCGATCACGTAGGCGTCACGGGCGTCGGTCTTGGCCGCGCCCGGGTGCAGGTCCGCGATGCGACGCATCGCCAGCCCTGGCAGGTAAGCGACGTCATGACCGCAGGATCGAGCGACCGCGACCGGCAAAGCTCCGATCGAGGCCGGTTGGTCGACCACCACAAGAATCCGGCCGTGACGGGCGAGTCTATGGAAGACCTGCCGCAGCTTGGCCTCGGTGTTGACCAGCGCGGCATCGTGCAATCGCTGCCCATCGCGATCCAAGGCAACGGCATGATGGCCGTCCTTGCCCACGTCGAGGCCAATAAAGACCTGGTAGTCGCCGTGCACATCGCCTCCCCACGACAGCCGCCGCCTCGATCGCCAGTCTGGCGTCGACTGCCGGCAGCCACGTTACGAAGAGACCTACCCCAGCACCGTGGGTGGCCGTGTCCCTATCAGCGGTCCATCGACGCCACCCGGCCCTGCGACAACACCCCCGGATCATCCGTACGACAGGGGCAGTAAGTCATACCGAGCCGGGCGACCGAGCAGTCCCCGGCTGGGGACGACCAAAAAGGTAACGGTGGGGTGCCTTCGGCTGGATGAGCCCGCCGTCGTGGCGCCCTGGGCCCCGCTTCTGGTGACCCGCTCAGCCGCTGCGGTACGGGGTGTGCACGCCGCCATTCCGGTCACGTCGGGTTTGATTGGGCTTGTGCTGTTCGTTGAGTCCGCGGCGTTTTCCGTTCCAGTGGTTCAGGTACTCGCCACGGCTGCCCTCGTCATGGTGGCTCTGTGCTGGCGTCCGTCTCACCTTGGACGCCGAGATGAGCGGACTGGTTGGTAGCCGGTGCCGGCGCGCTCGGGGTGCCGTACTGCCTGGGCTAGCTGTCGTGTGAGCGCGGCGGCCAGCCCTCACGATGATGCGCCAAGGTACGACGCAGGGCTTGGCTCGCCGCGGCTCGCGTGACCTACCTCGGCCGTTGGTCCTCTCGCCCGCAGACCATCGCGAGGCGGCGACGTTATCGACCGCAACTGCTGGGATACGAACGGTCTCTGGGTTACGACCTCACCGACGATGCGCTTTAGCCTGCGGTGCGACATCGTCGCTCAATGCGAGCTGGGCGTCATAGGTGCCGTCCAGCAGGCGGGTGCGGCACCGGTCCAGGATGGCCTGGGCGGTGGGTGCGGCGCCGGCGAAGGTGGCCTTCTCGGGCGTGTCGATCGACACCATCCGGACCGGCATGAAAATGTTCGGGGTGTCGCCGTCGGAGACGCTCAGCAGTTGGTGATCGGATGCTTCACGGATCACGCGGGGGAAATCGAAGGCGACCACGGCAGGTGCTCCCCTCGGCGGAGGCGCATGTCGCTGCCAGTCGACCACGCAGCGTGGTGGTCGTGCAGTCCGCCATCGGACATGACGCCATCCGACCGGTGGCGGACCGATTTCGGCTTATTGGGACGCCTGGGCTACATCTTGGCCAATGAACCTACGACAAGTTCGGGGGTGGGCCACGTGAGCCCATCAGCGCCACCGACTTTGCCAACCTGCCCTAGATGCAAGGCCCGCCCCGCGCAGGGACAACTCGCTGGGTCGTGGATGCGCTGCCGTGATCTGGATTGCATGCGTCGTTCCCGGACCGGTATTTAGCCACGACTGCCATCAACCGGCCGCCGATGCTGCTGTGCGAAGGATGGACGCCCCAGGCATCTCCCTCATCACTCAGGTCGGTGCGTCCATCGGGGACCGTCGGTTTGAGCTCCCGGCGCAGGGAGATCCCGTCCGTCCGACGGTGGCGGCGGCATGTGCACGCGGTCGTAGGCGAGTTTGGAGAACATTACGTACCAGTAGTCGGGGTGTGGCGTCACCAGTCCGGTTCGCGGCAGGTCGACGAGCTCCAGCGTTATCATTTTGCCGTCGCAATCGGACATCCGCACGCCATTGAACCACCAGTCGTGCCAGGTGCTGCCCGTATTAATGCTCCAACGCCGGTTCGTGAGATAGATAGTGCCCGACTCGACGTGTTGCCATTGACCTTGAGCGTCTCTCGCCGCCTGCGCCCGCCGTCTGGCGTTGCCCACGGCGTTCGAGGTGACGTTCACCGCGCTGATCATGGCGCCGAACACCCCTCCGCCCATGGTCCAGCCGCCAGAGCGCTTCATGTACGACCCGTCGCCCTCGAGAAATTGGTAGACGTGTGCGGGGATCTCGCCGTAGCAGTGTTCACCTCTCTGCAGCGCCACCCTAGAGTTGATGGGCTGCGGCTCGGCGCCCCCGTTGAAGGCGCCCGCAAGTTGCCGCCCGCTACGGCGGGACTCATCGATCATCTCTGCTTCTGATTTGCGCTGAGCCGTCACCTGAACCTCCAAAGACTTTGTTATGTGACGTTTCCGAGGATCATCGACTGCACGCCGAAGTCACCTGTGAGGATGAAGGACGTATCCGCCACAAAGGCCGCCGCGGCTACATGCGTTGCAGCAGTGGCCGACGCTCGCGTGCCCGGCCGGTCGAGATCGATGACCTCGACTTTGCCGTTGAGCCCGACCGCCCCGAGCAAACGGCCTCCGGGACTCAGCCGCCACCGCACGTGCTCGTCGCCTGCCAGAGTGCTTCGAACGTTGAGGGGGGTTGATTCGGGCAGCAATAATTGAATGGAGCCGTCCCGGCCCACCAGCACCCTCCGCGATCCGGTCGCGTTGACTAGCACGGTCGCTACCCCAGCCGGGACAGTTGCGATCCCCTCGACGGCGCCGTCCGGCAGACGGATGACGCGCACGTGACCGCCATCCCAGACGAACAGGCCGCGGCCAGTTGGGTCAGCGGCCATTCCAGACGCGTTCTTGACGGCGTGCTGGAGACGGCCATCGGCGAGGCTCCACACGGAGGCGGTCCCGTCCTTGTCCAGAGTCGCGAGCCACGTCCCGGACACATCGCCGGCCAACTTATCGGCGGGCGGTAGAGCTACTACCCGCCGTCGGGTCCGTACATCCCACATCACCAGGTCACCGCGGTAGTATCGGCGGAACACGGCGGGACCCGAGCGGGTCGCCGCCGCATGTACTAACGTTCCGTCCTGCGGTCCGAGGCGGTCGAGTTGCCGTCCGGTACTCGGATCCCAAATGATGATGCTGTGGTCCCAGTCCTCAACAGCGATCCACCGCCCGTCCGGGCTGAAGGCTGGAAACTGCGGTGCACTCTCGAACTGAAGGTCCGCGGAGCCGTGGCAGGCGTACTGCGGCAAGCCCATGAGCGGATCCCACACGTCGAGGTAACGCTGGTCTGTGACGGTCGCGAACCAACGGCCCGCAGGGTCGGCGAGCACTGTGACAGGGCGCCCGATTAAACCGCGCGCGGACTGCTGCCGATCCTTGCTCCGGTCGCCGTCGAGGCGGGTGAATAGAACGTCATTGGAACTGGTGACCGCCGCCGTTCGGCGATCACCGCTGACTGCGGCCGAGATTGCCCGCGCGCCGGCTGCGGTCTGAATCCGCCCCACATCGTCCGCAGCAAGGTCCCACGTCTCAAACTCGCCGTGGTTTGTGGCGATCAGGAGCTGACCTGGCGTCGCGCCGGCGACAGCTAGCAGCACCGAGCCTTCGCCCCAACCGGTCGCCAGGCAGCGACCGCTGTCCGGCTCGAAGAAGTCAACTCGGTGTTCCTCGGCCACCGCGTCGCCTCCATTTGTGGACTGGCGGTTCATGACGGTCGCAAGCATCCGATCTGACAGCGGTATCAGAGTCGCGCGGCCGTAGTCGTCGGCGTCGGCAGGCAGTTCGGCGACTGGGCCGCGGGCCCGGAAAGTGCCGCCCGACCGCACGTCGGTGACAACGAGCTCGCCGGGCCGGCTGAGCCAGCGCAGGATGCCGGTGCTGGCGTCTACCTGTGGCTGATCGAATACGCCGCGGAACCGACCGATCCTGCGTCCTCGGGGCCAGTCCCACAGCGCAGCGAAACCCTCGTCGTCGACCACGAAGAGCAGATTGCCGTCGAGGGCCAGGCCGTCGAGGTATCGGTCATCCGTGTAACCGGTATCGATCCGTCCGGCGAGCCGCCGTTCGGCAAGATCCCAGATCTCGATGAGGCCGGGTTGGGCCTCGACCGCTACGCGATCGTTCGCGCCGTTGAATGCGGACCTCGCTGTCCCGCCGTCGACCGGCATCGTCAGCAGCACCGTGCCGGATTCCCACGAGTGCAGTCGCAGGACGTCGTCGGAACGAGACATGAAGGTTTCACGGTCGACGGCGAAGACGAACCTGGCCGAGCCGTACCCGTCGCGTGCGGTGTCGGACACGTACAGCGGCACAATTTCGTCGGCCAGCGACCAGACTGTGAGCACCCCCTCCGAAGTGACAAGGGCGAGCTGATCGCGGCCGCCGACGAGCGTGTACGTCTGCTCGAATCCATATTGCATGCGCATAACATCCGGGTGTCGGGCCGCAGGGAAGGCGCTCCGCCGAGCGTCCGCCCAAGCCTCCCGCGAGTCGAGGACCGCCACGCTCGCCCCGCTGGCGACGTCCCAAAGAATTACCACGCCGCCGCGGTCGACGCTGACAAGGTAACGGTCGTCGGCGCTGAAGCGGCAGCTGACGACCCTCTCGCCATGGCGCTGCAGCGTGTGCGACCGCGACCCGGTCGACGGCTGGACCGCCCAGGCCAAGCGAAGATTCACCCGGCCGAGCTCCCGCATGCACCGCTCGGCGACTGAGCGTGTGCGGGGGTCGGCGCAGAGACTGGCGAGCGCGGTGTCCACCCGGTGCGGCCGGGAGCTCGTATCGCGCAATAGATGGGCGCAACGCTCCACGCCCTGTGCCAGTAGAGCCAGGTCCGGATCCGGCTGCAAGGTGAGATCAGCCACGATCTCGCCCACGGGCCGGATCGCAAGACTCCTCAAGATCCATCGCGGGTCGAGGCACACCGCCCTCAAATCACCGCCAGCCTGGTATGTGAGTCTCGCTTGCTGCCGGAACAGAAAGTTGGCAGCGTCTGAGCCTGCGCTCGGCGACCTGGTCACCAAGGTGGGTCCCCATCGTTCGGCAGAGTCAGCTCGGTGTCCTCCGACAGCCTGAGTATGTCCTGGCTGATCTCGGCGATGAGTCGGTTGCCGGCGCGGTGTCGCAAGTATTCGCGTACAACGTCATGCAGCCGGACGGCGGGCGGATTCAACTGGAAGTGTTGGATGAGTGAGTGGCTGGCGAACTCGAGTAGCAGCGACTCACTGGTGGCGAAGTCCAGTCCGGCACGCCGCCGCCACAACTTGGCGATGACCTCGCGCGGCACATCGGAGTCGTCCTGGAACGCGCACAGCTCGAGGTAGCGTTCGTCCGCGCCGGGGTGAAGTTCGCCGAGGAACGTCAGGCTGGTCTCCATCGTCGTGCGGACGGTCCGGTTGCGGGGGCTGGTCGGACCGGTTTCGCGATCTCGGTCGAACGCGGTCGGCCCGTGCTCCCGCCGACGGTGAAGAACATGTCCGACGGCGTCTCCGACGGAGCCGCCTTGATCTACGACCCATTGCAGCTGGCCGCCGACGAGCGCGAGGTTGATCGGCCAATCGTCGCACAGCTTGCGTAACGGCTCGAGATCGTCGTCGCTGATGTCGAGCTGTCCCCGTAGCAGTTGTATGGATTCGGCTGGCTGCATGGCGTCGACGCGCAGTCGCGGAACCTGCGAGGGTGCCGCGCGTTGGTTGCGAGACGTGATCACCCGGAAACACGTCGGCGGGAGGCTGTCGACGAAGGGCTCGACGTGGCCTTCCGTCCAGGCGTCGTCGATGATCATAAGGGTGGGAATTCCGTCGGTCAGCTCGCCGACCCATCGGGCCAGGCGCTGTGCTTCGCTGGGGCGGCTGCCCCGATCCTCTAGGGGACGTCCGACGTCAGCCAGTTCAGCGGCGACCCTTTCGAGTTCCGATTCGACCCGTACTAGGGAGCGATCCTCGCTGAGCTGGATCCAGAGCACGCCTCCTTCGAAGTGATCCATTGCCTGCTGGCTGAGGCAGAGGTTCTGTGCCAGCCAAGTCTTACCGAAGCCGCCGGTCCCCCAGACCTGGAGTAAGGGAACGGGGTCGTGGCTAGCGAAGATCGCGTTAGCGATCTCGGTTTCCACCTGGGGTCGGGATACGTACCGGCCCCAGCGCACCGGGCTCATGAATGGCCGCTGGTTTCGCGACGCCGTGCTGTTTCGCACTGCGGTCAAGGCGGTGAGCTGCGCTTCGATCTTGTTGAGCTTACCGAGCAGTGCGCCGAATCGAAGTTCCCCTGCAATCGACTCGAGCGAACCACCCCGACGCGCATTTTCGGCGATGCCGCGAACCACCTCCGTGGCCAGAGCATCCATCACCAGCTCACCGTCCACGCCGACGTTCTCCCAGTAACTGATGCCACCGACGATCGGCTCGCCCAAGGGGGCGAGCCAACGGCGTACGGAGGCGGCCGGGTCTCGCAGATCACCGGGGGAGATATCGAGACGAGCCACGAGACGCTCGGTCAACGCGTCAGAAAGGGAGCTCTGGGCGACGGGGTCCGACGTGGCTGCTGCCGTCGCGGGCTCGACGGCCTTCCGGATCACCTTGTCGAGGTCGCGTACCTGAGGTTCCCGGGATATCGCAGTGCGGGTCTTGTTCAGGGTCTCGCCGACGATCCATTCCAGGACCGCGCCCCCGATGGTTTCGAGCACTACGACTCCCGTGCACCGATGTGGAGCCTCGGTGTGTGGCTAGGCGGTCGACGGATAGTTGACCTCGGGAAAGCTTCTCGCCGACCTGCACGACCACAAATACTGCGTTCGGTAGCCCTTCGGCGACGATCATCCAGGATCCACCTGGATGATCGTCGCCCGGCGGGCCATGAGATGTATGTTGGGGCGCTGATTCGTTGTTTACCCTGCGTGAAGGGCTCTGGGGTCTGTCCGTCACCCGCTGCGCTGGTTCTGTGGGAGTTGCGGCATACCGGACGCGCCCTGCGTGAGGGTGGCTGCAAGCGGCCGTGCCCCAGCCCGAACGCTTCAAGCGGCGTGTCCGGACGGAGTGAGTGGTCGGCTCACTGGGCGGTGACCGATCCAGTGCGCCGGCGCTGACGCGTCTCATCACTCATCAGCGCTCCGACGCCCTGGTCACCATCTCAAACCAGATCCCGGGGCGTGCCCGGCCAGCACCCAACCCCGGTCGGCAGGCGGAAGCTGAAGAAGGTGGCCCTGTACCACCTGCCGTGGTCGGAAGTTCTCACGGTCGCTGTCATGCCGAAGGAGTACCGCGGGGTGGCCGATACGGACCAGGCGGGGATTCTCGGCGAGCTGATCCGCTACCTCGAGCACCCCCGCTCCGGTGTCCTGGAGTTCTCCGACATGGGATCGCCGTGGGTCGGTGTCCGCGAAGCGGTCCCCGCCGGGACGTTGCACGCCTCGAACCCGGGCGCCTCCGCGGTGGCTGGCCGGTTCGACGCTCTGGTCCGGTTCGACGGGCTGAAACTCGGTCGGCAGCTCGGCACGGAGTTCCTGCCGACGCTGACCCGCAAGGAGGTGGCGCCGCCGACTTGCGGGCGTCCCGGATCACTTGCCACGTCGACGTGGACGCGCCGAAGGAGGGCCGGCGACCATGCGGGTCAACTGGCTCGTCCGGCAGCTCAAGGACGCCCCCCGAGTCACTGCGGATCGAATCGGTGACGGCGTACTCGCGCGGCCCCGGCAACGCAGAGCTGCTCAAGAGCGTGCGGGAGAACCCAGGCCTGCTGATCCCCGACCCGGCCAAGGACCTCAAGTCGTTCCGGGTCGCCGCGACCGTGGCGGCGGGCACCAAACGCGGCACCGGCCGCGGCTCGTTCATTGACTCGGTCCGCACCGCGATCGACGACTTCTACGCGCACGTGCTGCAGAACTTTCAAGCCGTGGCTGGCGACGCCGCCCAAGATGCGCGCGACCGAGGATGTCGAGGTGGAGCCGGTCGCGTCGGCACTGGTGTCGACGGCATTCTCGTCGCAGGACGGGCCGGAGCCGGTGCCCGCGCGCTCCCACGCCGAGCCGGTCGCATCGGAGGCGGTCGTAGCGGCCGAGGACTGATCGGCTGCCAGCCTCGCACAGACGTCGAGAAGGCGCCTGGAGAGGGGGATGGATCAGCGTCGAGGCACATGATCGCCCCTATCGTGCCGCTGGCCAAGTGGCGGGCTGCGGTGGCTGGAGCGACCGCACCCCGCCGCGTCTCATGCCTGCCTCTTGACTACCGGCGAGGGGTGGAAGAAGACGCCCGCCGCGCTGATCATGTGCGCCCGATGCTTCGAGGCGGAGCTGTGAAGGACGGCAGCACACAGGGCCACGCTGGCCACGATTCCGACCACGGGTAGTCCCACGATGATGAGGGCAGTCTGCGGCGACAGGTTCTCAATTGATCCGAGTTTCACAGCATCCTCCTAGCTCTGGCCGAGCCGGCGCCCATGCAGAACTCAGCTCGGCCGCAAATGGGCTGATGCCGGAATCTGCGACGAAGCTATCCGTCAGACCGACCATTGTTCTCACGGCCGGCGTACTACCGGGCGAACGGGGGCGTCAGCGTCGGCGGGCATGCTGGCACCAGCAGGCCAGGCAACGCCTGAGGCTCACAACGCCGGTGGCGCCAGGTCGCAAGGAAGTGGCCGAGTCGGAGCGCCGACTGGCACGGCGGGCGCGCTGAGGACACGGGCGGAATCGCGGTCGAACTGTGCGGGTCGCGGTCGTAGCGACGCGTCGCGCGCGGATCTGCGTAACCCGTGGCGTCCTGCACGTCCTGCAAGGGCACGCCGGCCTCGCGGGTGCCGGTGGCAAACGCGTGCCGCAACGAATGCGGTGACAGCCGGTCCGCCGAGGCGATGCACCCGGCGGCCATGCAGCGGCTGGTCGTGATGACGTTCGGCTCGGCGAGCCAGCCGGGCGTCGCGGTGACGTTGGTGGCGAACAAGGGCCGTTTACCGCGTCGACGGTGACGCCGGGGGCGGCTGCTCGGGCGGTAGGCGCCGAGGACTACGACCTACAGGACGGTGGCAGCACTACTGCTCCGAAGTAAGGGGCCGTCTCCATCAAGACCTTCTGACCGAAATCCAGCCCCGCCCGCCAACAGCGGGCGGGCCCAGCGTGAAGCGGTCAGACTCCGCATGTCGATCTCGACCTGAGCGCACTCGACTGAGCCACCGCCTGCGCACTGCTACTCGACCGCACCCTGCCGTTTCTCGCCATCAGCTGCGAATGCTGTCGTGAGGCCGCGATGAAACGCCTCCTGGCCCGCTTTCTCAGTAGATGGCACCCAAGCGCGCAACCACGTCAGGACGCAAGCTGCTGACGATCTCGTCGGCCTCGCCGCCTTCGACTGGGTGCAAGACCATCGGCAACGCGCCAAGTACGGCCTCGATCAGCAGGCCATCGACCTCCAACTTGCCCCTCAGGTTCGCAATTAGCGAGGCCACCATGTCGATCGCTGTCATGCGTCGGTTTCGCCAGGCCCAGGCCACCATGTCCCCGAAGGCGTCCGACAAATCAACCGGGAGGTCCACGCTGTACTGCCGCAACACGTGTTCGGCCTCCCACTGGCTCGCGCGGAGAGCGAAGAGGCCGAAGGTGTAGCTGTCGATGTTGACCGAATCCATAGGCGAGATCTTGCCTTAAACGGCGAAGGTGGCCCTTTCGGCGTGTCTCGGCGGTTCGGGCACTGTTTCGAGCCCTGAGGTTGGTCTCGAGCAACCGCTCGTTGTGACAGTGCAGACGGCATGCCGCGCTAGTGCAGCGTCAGCGACTCGACTACTCAACGCCGACCAAGGCCGGCTGGGTAGTTGAGCGTTCCGTAGCCCTTATGTGCCAGCACCCGCAGCGTCGGGCGAGTGGCCTGACCGACGTGCGCCGTCCGGTTGGCACTGACCCCGGCAATCTGCAGCGCCCGCTTCTGTGCGTCGGCGAGCGGGCGAGGTGAGCGCCTTGACGGGTGGTAGGGCACCTGCCTGTTTCACCGTCTGGAACGGTCTCGAGGATCTGCTTGACCGCGGCCAGAACGGGCTCGGCCCGCTTGGCGGCGATGACGTCCTCGACCGGCACGCCCTGGTGGGCGGCGAGGGCAACGCGGCGGCAGTCAACCCACGCGCCGTGGGCGTTGTCGTAGGTGACTCCAGCTCGTCGAGCCAGACGATGCCACCGGACCGGGCGAGTTCAGATCCTCCCCGGTTTTGTCTTCCCGGTCCCGCTGCCCGCAGTCTTCGGCGATCCGCAGCATCTCCCGCGCCTCCTCGAGCGCCTTGCGTCGGTGCTTCTTCTCGCCAGGCAGCGGGATGAACCCCCAGCCGGCCACCTTCAGATACGACTCGTCGCTCACTGCCTGCTCCCGGCGCCGACCCGCAGCACCTGGGCGGATCCGTCATCAAGCATGAGCTGCACCGCCTCGTCGGAGAGCTCCTCACCGAAACCGCCGGTCGAGCAGAACCAGGGGAACTCCGGCGGCGACTTCGGGTGCTTCCACAGGTCACCCAGCATCCCGGCCCTGATATGCGTCTTGAGCGGCAGGTCCGCTGCCCGAGGCGCGGTCACCAAGACCACTCCGCCTCGTAGTCGACGCCGGCCACGGTCGTCTCGGTGACGTGCACCCCCAGGTCCGCCCATGCCGCGCTTCTCTTCCTTCTGGTAGGCGAGCCGGGCCACCACGTCATATAGCTCCTGCTCGGTCATCGGCGGCATCAGCGAAGCGGACACCTCAACCACGAACCGCTGCGTGCGAATCTCGGTCACCGGCCTGCCGCCTTCATGATGGCGGTGAACTCGGCAACCGCTTCCAGGTCCAGGCCGACGACCTGCGCGCCGTCGTCGAGCATGCGGTCCATGGCGCGGTCCGCAGCGAGCCCGTTCTCCGACTGCCAGCGGATCTTCTGCCCGCCGATCTCCCGCTCGGGGTAGGCGATCCAGTCGTCGCCGTCGTAGCGCACGATGGTGCCGTCGGGCAGCTCGCGGGCGTTGGTGACGGTGGTCCAGTCCTCGCTCATCGTTTCCTCCAGTTCGGCGACGGTTGTCCCGTCGCAGTCCTCGTGCAGGTGGTCGCCGCAGCGGCAGCCGCACGCATACATTTCGGGTTGGCAGCCGCACGCCAGGTCAACCACCACGAGCACGTAGTGGCGGCGAGACCCACACGGCCGACACATGGTCAGGACTTGAGGTCCCGCTCGGCGCGGGCCAACCACTCGAAACCGCGCGGCGTTAACGTCCAGTAGTCCAGCCGCAGCCGGGTTGGCGGCATGTACAACAGAGCCAACCCGGCGTTGATGAGGTCGGTCATGGCCGGCCCGCACGTGGCGTAGGCGTTCTCGTCGTGTTCGACCGTCCACTCCCGGCTCGCCGCCCGTCTTGCTGCCGCGATGCGCTCGGGTGTCGGCTCCAGCTCGCCCATCAGGCTTCTCCTCGGTGCTTCTCGAGCTCGGCCAGCAACGCCCGCGCCATGTCCGCCAACGCGTCCGTGCGGCCCTCAGAGGCCAGCACAGCGATGTGCGCGCGGACCTCGTCAGGGGTTTCGTAGTGGATCGGCTGGTCGGGGCGGACGGTCAGCACGGTTACGGATTCCAGTTCTCGAGAGCTGCGTTCAGCGCCTGGTACGCAAGCGAGGTGCTCGCACCCAAAACGGCAGACTCGGCGACCTTCGGGTTGTCGAGGGCGTACGCCATTAGCCGGGCGCCGGAAGCGAGAAAACCGACGAGGTTCATGCATTCGTCGAAGCGCCTCCCGCGCGGCGGCGCCGGTGAGCCGGCGCAGCGACTCGCGGATGTCATCCCAGTAGCCGCGGAATGTGTCGTCGGCGAGCATCGCCTGCAGGTTCGCGGCGTCCTGCGACTCCGGCAGCGGCGCCATGCGAGGCAGGGAAGTGGCGTCATGCTGTGGCCTCGGGTCGCGCGCTGTACGAGACGACACCGTCGCGCTGCATTCCGTCCAGAATCTCGGCAATCTGGACCCGGCCGCGGATGTCGTCGTCGGCCAGCCCGAATCGGGTGAACAGGTCGGCGAGGGTGATGCCTTCACCGACGGCTGCCTCGACCTGCTCGCGGGTAGGGGCAGTCACGGGTTCACCCCGACCGTGTGCGACCACATGGCGTTGGCGTGCCGCTCCTCGACCCGGTCGACCAAGGCGTCGAGGTCGTCGGCAAGTTTCGACATCAGGACCCGACGAGACGCATCCTCGAACCTGCCACCGACGATGCCTTCGACTACCCGGCGGATGGCTGCAGCAGCGTCGCGGACGGTGGTGGAGTCCGAGTCACCGTCGGGAGGCCAGGGCTGGCCATAGCTATCCATAACTGCGTTGATCTCGACGCGGGGAATCGTCACGGCCATGTCAGTGCTCCTTGTCCAGGTCGAACTCGGCGACGATCAGCTCGGCCAAGTGACCGGCGCCGACGCGCTTGTCCGGGTTGGTGCGGGCGACGAACGGTGCCACCTCCGGCTTGCGGTGACGTTCCAGTCCGTAGGCGGGCAGGTGGTGGGAGAGCAGCTCGCCCAGCTCGACGGCGGACAAGCCGTCTTCAGGGTCGTCGAGCTCACGGATCGTCGCGGCGATGTCATCGAGGATGCGGGCGGCGGTGGTCATCGGCGCGCTCCGCTTGCAAACCAGTCACGAACCGCCGGGTGCGCATCCTCGCCCGGGTCGTACTCGGGGTTCAAGGCGTCGACGACCGCGCCGTGCAGCGTTTCCTGCGCATCGTTGACGGCGCCCTCGCCCTCCATCGCCTTCCAGAGCAGGAACTTCAAGTGGAGCGTGCGGAGGTCGTCAGCGGGGAACTGTGCCCGGAGGGCGGCGACGAGCGAGGTGTAGGACGGTTGGTAGGTCATCTAGTCCTCCAGGTCTTCGAGTAGGTCATGCGCATGCAGGTAGCCGTGAGCCTCCACCACCCGCTCCTGCGCCTTCAGCACGTCGATCACGTCCTCGAGTTGGTGCCAGGCCGGCAACACACCCAGCCGGTCCGCCAAATCCAGACGGGTGCGGCAGCCCTGCTGGATCAGGTGCAGCACCCGGTCGGCGGTGACGTTGGCGAGAGTCACGCCGGGGCCCGGTAGTGAGCTAGAGCCGCCTCGAACGCCGGGTCGTCGTCCTCGAAGGTGTGGTCGGGGAAGTCGACGTCGGGATGCGCATCGGCGACCGGGTGGCACTCCTCGCCGATCTGCATCGCAGCGGCCAGCTCCACCGAGGCGGGGGAGGCAACCCGGGCCACGGGCAAGTCGTACACGAACCGGCCGTCATTGGTGTGCGACTGCGCGACGGATACCAAAGCCCAACCCCGGTCCTCCGACCAGGCCAGGTTCACCTCGTCGTTCTCCCAGATCGGGCCGGCATCTCTCGCTTCGCCGTTGATCGCGACGTGCAGGCCGATGAATCCATCCCGAGGGTCGTTGGGCTCAGCCGACCAGTCGTCGACATGGAACCCGGCGAACGGGAGGAGGTCAGCGACCGCACGGATGTACGCCTCGTGTGCCTGGTGGTAGCCCTGCCCTTCCGGGTACAGCTCTTCCATCGTGGTCGTCAGTCCCCCAGGGAGTAGTAGTCGTCGTAGCCGCAGTCGGAGCAGCGCCAGCCGTAGCCCCAGTTGGTCTGGTAGTGCGCGTAGTCGAACGACCGGCACTCCGGGCACAGCGGCTTCGGCTCGACCTTGTGGCTGGCCGGTTCACCGTCGTGGTCCCACAAGGCCAGACCGGAGCGGGTCTCTCCCACCTTCACGATCGGGTCATGACACCTTTCGCAGACGACGCTCATCGACCGCTCCGAGCGAGAAGGTCGGTGACGGTCAGGCCGTTGCAGGTCACCAGCGGCGCCTGTTCTTCGGCCAGCCGCAGCGCGGTCTGCTCGTCGAAGCGGTGGTCGTCCACCCAGTCGTCGTCCCGCTCGGACGGGCGCATCTCGTAATCCCACTGCCCGTCGGCACTGAGGCAGTGCGACATGTGGGTTACCGCCCAGCGTCCGTCGCCGCGGTAGGCAACGGTGATCGCGTAGTGCCGGTAGTTGACGTTGTTCTCGGGCAAGGCGCAGATCGTGTACTCGGTGATCACTGCACATCGTCCTGGACGGCGTCGGTCACTAGGTGCTCGATCACGTCGGCCAGGCCGGCAATCTTGTGCTGCTTGAGAGGCAGCATCATTTCCCCGCCCTCGAGGTTGAGGTACAGGTCCAGCAGGGCGTGGATGCGGTCGGTGAGTTCCTCGCGGGTCACGGCGCCGCCTCGGTGGTCTCGAGGATGCGAAAGTAGCCGCCCTGCTCCTCGACGAGCGCGAGCACCGCAACGGTGTTGACGATGTTCGCCGGGTACGGGGTCGCCTCGCGAGGTGTGTCGGCGAGGTGCGGGCGGGCGTGAGCCGACCCGGCGATGCTCAGCCACTCGCCGTGGTTGGTGATGCCCCACGCCCAGCCTCTGCGGACACTCACGACGCGTCCTCCGGCTCGTCGATGAGCTTGATGTGAATGCCCCGGCGTGGGGCGTCATCGGCGTCGGCGTCACACAGCCACCACTGTGCGGTGGTGGTGAGCGAGCGGTACAGGTGGATGTCGCCGCCGTGCTCGCCCGGCACGTAGCCGGGGGCGTGTGAGACGGCGCAGACGGTGGGGGGAGCCGGTGGCGGTCATCGCGGCGCGAGCTCTATCGCGCAGTTGCCGTCGTGGTTGTGCGCGGCATCGCAGGAGATCCAACGGATGGTGCCGTCGCGGTGCAGGTGCGCGAGGGCCACGCCGACCCAGCGGGGGTCGGTGGGGCCGCCGTAGCGCTTGACAAGCGTGTCGAGGCTGAGCGCGCCTTCGGTGGTGAGGTCTGCACTGATGGCGGCCTCAAGGTCTGTGGTTTGGCTGGGCATGGGTGCTCCTTGCGTTGTCGAGCTGCTGAGTGGCGTCGAGGAGTGCTTGTTCGGTGTCGCGGTAGTCGCCGGGCCTGCCACACCGGCGCCGGTCATGTCGGCGAGGCCGCTGCGGCGGATCGTGCCCGAGGGTCAGCCGGCCGTAAACCGGGTGCAGGGATGCGGCGACGGTGTGGCGGCTGCTGCCGGTGCCGGTTCCCCGTGCGGCGGCTAAACCCGGTGAGCTGAACGGTGGACATCAGCGCTTCTCGGGGTTGTTGGGTGGTCATCAGCTGTGCCCGGCCGCGCCGGGCGTGGCGGACAGGTCGTCGGTGTGGTTTATGGGGTTCCGTGTCGGCATCACCGCAGCGACCGCGCGATCTCTGCGAGGGTGGTGTGCGGCCGCAGGCATCGGGGGCAGCACAGCACGCCGTCGATTGCGGTCAGGGGCAGATCGTCGAGCGGGCACACCGGTGTCCACTCCCGGCCCGTCCACTGCAGAGCCAGTGGCGCTCCGCCGGGGCGCAGGCGTTGTCCGACGGTGGGCATCAGCGGCGGTAGCCGTCGCCTGCGCCGGGGCACAGCCGGTCCGCGACGACCGCCTGATCCTCTCGCGGGGCGCCGGACTGCAGGAGGAGATTGACGGCGGGGGTGCCGTCGCGCAGGGCTCGGGCGCGCACCGTCAGCAGCAGGCGCACCTGTTCGGCGGTCAGGCCGGCCAGGTCGCGGTGCCTCATCGCCCACCGGCCCGGCCGAGGCGGCCCTGTGACGGGTAGGCGGGCTGCATCGCCTGCTGCAGCTGCTCGGTCGTCAGCGGCGCGGGTCGCCACGGCCGCGGCCGGTTGAGGTTGGCGTGCTGTACGTTCATGGTGTTCCCTCCCGGGGGTTCGTGGGCCGCGCTCGTCTTCCAGGACTCCAGCGCGGCCCTTCTCCTTGTCGGTCATCGCCCGTAGGCCGGGTTGTCGCGGGCCTCGGCGTCGTGCGGGGTGCAGAACCGGTAGTGCGAGGCCGGGTCGGACGGATCGCCGCAGTACGGTTCGGACTCCACCGGCCACGCCCGGATGCAGCGGCCCTGCGCGGCCATCAGCCATTCCTCATCGAGGTAGTTCTCGCGGGCCAGCAGCGGCTGCAGATCGCTCACGTCGCCTCCCGCGCCCAGGCGATGCACTGCTCCGGCTGCCGCCGCCAGGAGCCGGCCAGCCCGAGGTGGTCGGGCAGCCGCCGCTCGTGGGTGGACCCGGCCGCGTACACCGCCCAGCCCTCACCGGACAGCCGCGGCAGCACGATCCGGCTGGTGCCGTCGGCGCGGTGTACCCGCCAGCCGCGGCCCATCGGTTCGGTGTCCGGGCCCAGGTTCGTCGTGGCGGTCACCGCGGGTCGCCGATCAGCGACCGGATTGCCTCGTCGGCGGAGGCGAACTGCGGCGGGTTCGGGTCGGCGCCGTCGACGATCGCGACGAACACGCCGCCGCAGCGGCGCTGCACACACCCGGTCGGCACGCCGCCGGGACGGTGGCTGACCTCGTAGTGGCCGTGCCCGTGGTCGGTGACCCGCGGGTCGCCGGTGTAGGCGTTCACCGGGCCGCCTCCGCGAGGATCCGGTCGGCCCGCTGATAGCAGTCGGCCCTGTCGCGTGCCGTCACCTGCCGGCTGTCCCACTCCCGTGCGCCGGCGGCCTGCTCCGCCGCCGTCAGCCCCACCTCGGGGCCGTGCGGTTCGACGACGTACAGGTGCCGGGCGAGCGCGTCTCGGCCGGTCGGGTAGCTGCTCATGGCGTCACCTGCGTCACCTGCGTCCGCCAGTACGTCACCGTCTGCACCGTCATGGGGATTTCGGCGTTCGGGTTGCTGGCGCTCTTCGCCGCGCGCATGATCCGCGCGTACAGCTGCTCGTCGGTCTCGTGCGGGTAGGTGGCGGTGAACGCCTCCACGATCGTCTTAGCGACCGGGTCGCGGCTCATCGCAGAAACTCCGCGCCGGCATCCTCGCCGCCCAGCAGCTCCGCCACAGCGGCCTTGTCCGCGGCGAGGGCGTCCGTCTGCCGCAGGAACACGGTGATGTCTTCAGCCTGTTCGGCTTTGTCGCACAGCCGCTGCTGCGCCACGGTCAGGTTCGCGTAATGCATGCCTTCTCCTTCGGTCTCGGCCTGAACTGGCCTCCGAGACACCCAGCCCAGGGGAAGTCAGGGCGGCAGGCTGGGTGCCCGGGGAGCCGGTCAGACGTGCACCGGCAGGTAGGCGCGCCGCACCACAGCAGCGCACCACCGCATCCGCCCGGCAGCCCACATCTCGTCGTCGCCGTACGCCTGCGCCAGCCGCGCCGCACACTCGCCTACGCCGAGTTCGGCCAGCACAGCGTCGACCGTGCCGCGGACCAGCAAACCGTCCGGCAGATCAATTGGGCTCAGGTCCGAGCAGAACAGTGCCTCAGCCCTGACAATGTCGACCGCGCCCATCAGAACGGCTCCTCGTCCGGGTAGTTCACAACCGGCAGGGACTGCGGCTCGTCCATGTCGGCGACATCAGCCGGATCAAAGTCGAGCTCGTTTGGGTCGCACACGGGGCAGCCAACGCCGATGCAGTCACTCACCACGACCACCCACACGTCGGGCAGGTACGAGCACCGTCGTGGACGTCGCTGCCGCACGACGAACAGTGCTGACACACGAGGGCGCTCACGACGCCACCCCCGCCCGGTGCTCGTGCACGAGTTTCTCAACGGTGACCGCGTCCACGTTGCAGTCGGCGCAGACCAGATGCCCGCAGCTGTCGTACACCAGACGGCCGGTCGGGCAGTCGATGAACGGGCACGCGTCACCCGGCACGGCGGCGAGCGCGGTTACGGGCACCAGATTCAGATCGAGGGTGCGTTTCACGAGCACCACGACCCGTCGTTGCAGCGGCCGTTGAGGTCGCGCCGGTCGTGTCCGCACAGCAGCGAGCCTGGCGACGCCTTCAACATCTGCGTCCAGCCGTTGTTCTCAGCCTGCAGCTCGAGGCGATACTGCGGCGACCAGTAGACGAGTTGGGTGCCGAACCATGCGAGGGCTTCGAGGTCGTCGTCGGTGTGCTGGCCCCAGAAGCCGGTCTGCGATACCTGCTCGTCGGTGCCGTCGCGGTAGACGCGCAGGAGGTAATTCGCGCCCCACATCAGACGGCCCTCCGCGTACGCCACGCCACACCCAGCGCGGCGAGGAACCCGCGCAGGGTGCGCGCCGACGGCAGGTGTTCCTCGTGCCGCCAGCCGACCATGCCCGGCGCGTACGGCAGGTACGCGATCGTCTCGGCGACGCTGGCGTCGCGCAGCAGACCGCACAGTTCCTCGAGCATGCAGGCCCGGGCGGTCAGGTCGGGTTCGGCGGCGAACCGGTCGAAGAACCCGCCCACCTCGGCCTCGAACACCGAATCGGTGTAGTGCCGGCGCGACAGCCGCCCGGTGGCGGCCAGGTCCGCGTCGGCGATCACCCGCAGCAGGACCGCGATCTGCTCGTCCGCGTGCGGGTCGGCGAGCCGGGATGCGGCCAGGTCTGCGAAGCGGTCGGCCTGGTCGAACAGCAGCGCCACCCGGTTGCCGTCGTCGGCGGCGGCCAGCTGGTCCCAGCCGTAGCCGAGGGCGCGGTAGTGGTCGTTGAGGTTCATCCGATCGTCCTGCGGCGGCGGCCGGTGAGGAAGTGCAGTTCGACGCCGGCCGGTTTCGGCAGGCAGGCGGTCACCCGGGTGGGCGGGGTGCGGCGGGTGCGGGCTTTCGCGAGGCGGGTCACAGCGCCACCTCCAGGTGCACGGAGGTGACGTCGCGGTAGGTGGCGGTGAAGTCGCGGCCGTGCCCGGCGGTCAGGGTGAATGCGGTGTCGGGGTCGTGGCTGGCCAGGCAGGTGAGGAAGTCGGCGGCGGCCAGCAGGCCTTCCGGGTGCTCGCCGCTGGTTTCGTTCCAGCCGCCGTGGGTGAGGACGGTCAGTTTGTAGTCCACGGCTCAGCCCTCCCGCTGCGACAGGTCGATGGCGCGGGCCCGGGCGGCGCGACGCGCCGGGCGGTGCGCGCGGCGCGGGCCGCGCAGCAGTTCGGTCAGGTCGTAGGCGGCGGCCGCCGGGACGGTGGCCAGGAACGCGGCCAGGGTGTGGTCGTCGTGCCCGCCGGCGGTGGGGGCGTAGGTGGCGTGGGACATGTCAGGCTCCTTCCGGAACATCACGAGTAGGGGCAAGGGGGCACTGCAGGCTGCCGAGGTCGGGACGCTCGGCGCGGCGGCGACCTGCGCGACGGTGTTGTCGTGGCGCTGCCGCCCCGGGTTCGAGCGGGCCGCGGTCGGTGCTCATCGGGCGCTGTCCAGGGCGGGCAGATCTGTGGGGTTGGCGGGCAGGTGCCGGCCGGAGGGCAGCAGCTCATCGCCGTACCGGTCGAGGTAGCCGTGCCAGATCAGCGCGTTGATCAGCCGGTGGCCGGGGTCGGGCACCGAGATGCCGTTGCAGAAGTAGACACCGCCCCGGTAGGTGAGCCGCCGCGCGTCGGCGGCGGCGAGGAACGCGGCAGTGGCCCGCACGACGGTCGGGGCGCTCATCGCAGCGCCTGCCGGCCGGCGGCGGTGAGCACTAGGAGGTGGCCCTGGTGGGCGAGCAGCCCGGCGGCCACCAAATCGTGTGCCTGCTGGGCGGCAGCACGGACCAGCGCGACACCGTTGATGGCGAACCAGCCGTCCAGGTAGACGATGTCCTCGCGCTGCGCGGCGGCCAGCAGATCCCGCACGGCGGGCGACAGAGCAGGGCCGCTCATCGGGCACCCCGCAGCCCGGCGCGCTCGAGGAGCGCCTCGCCGATGCTGCAGACCCGCACCCGGGCGATGAGCACCGGGGTCCCGTTGACCCGCTCGCCGCGGCCGGCGCCGTCGCTGCCGGGGTCCATCGCCTGCCCGTACGGGCACACCGTGGCTTGGATCTGCCGGTCGTCGGTAGTCATCGCAGCGCCGCCGGGTCGTCGTACTGGGCGTCCAACCAGGTGCCGGCGTAGCCGTTGACAGCCCACCGGTCCATGCGCTCGGCGACCGCGTCCCAGCCAGCCTCCTCGATGCGCGGGTTGAAGTGGTCACCGCAGACGGTGTCGCGGCAGGCGCCGCAACCATCGGCGCGGGCACGATCGAGGGCGGCAGCGGCCAGGGTGTCGTGGCGTGTCTGCGCGCTCACCGGGTCACCCCGAACAGGGCGCGTACTTGATCGGCGACCGGGTTGTCGGCGCTGGCACCGAACGCGGTGACCGGGTCACCGCCGTGCCGGGCGATGCGGGCGTCGGCCAGCCTCTGCTGCTCGGCGGTTAAGGGCTGGGACAGCTCGGCCAGGCGGTGCGGGCTGAGCCGCTCGAGCAGCCAGGTTTGGTCGGTGTCAGTGTTGGTGGTCGCCGTCATGGCGTGCCTCCGGGAGGGGTGTACCGGCCGGCGCTGGGGGATCTCAGCCGCGCCAGCACCGGCCGGGAGTTCAGTGGCGGATGCCTACCCGAAGTTTCCTAAGATACTTCTCGAACGTCAAGGCTAACGCGTGAAGTAATCGCGAAGTAACCTACTCCGGTGAAGCGCCCATACCGCCCGGAAGCCACTAATAAGGACAGGCCGCACGAGAAGCAGCGCGCAGCAGGCGTGCAATCCGCTGGCCCCGAATGGGAGCATGTGTGAAGCACGGCGGAATGCGCCCTGCTCGCGGCATGGTCGACGACAAGGGGGCACCGGTGAAGAACAGGCAGATGCAAGCACTACTCACCGGACCCGACGGGCTAGGCACCGCCCTGCGCACCGCCCGCGGTGGACTGTCTATGCAGCAACTCGCCGACCGGATCACCGCAGTAGCAGAGAACGACCCCGGCGTCGGCCGCTGGGGCACCTCGCGAGTCAGCAAAATTGAGATGGGCCAGCAGCTGCCCAGCGAGCTCGACATCGAGCTATGGGCGAAAGCCACGGGTGCGACCGCGGCGACACGGACCCGTTGGCAGAAACTGCGGATCGATGCCGAAGCCAAGCGGTCCCTCTACCGGCGCCGCACCGCAAGCCACGACGGATCAGCCAGCGCCCCAGGCGACCTCGAACGGGTTGCCGCGCTCACCCGCACCGTGGAGCTCACAGTCATCCCGGAACTCCTTCAGATCGAGGGCTACACCCGCGCCGTGCTGACGCCAACCCTGGATCCGGATGCCATCGACGAGGCCGTCGCCAACCTGCGCACACGACAGAAGGCGCTGCATTCGGAGAAAAGGTTCCAGTTCCTCATCGGCGAGGCAGCCCTGCGCACGGTCCGCGGCGACGCCGCCGTCATGGCCGGCCAGCTCGACCGGCTCGCCACCGTCGCGAGTCTCGCCAACGTGACCATCGGCATCATCCCGCTGGGCGTTCCGCTGAAGGGTCCAGCCCTGTCGGCCGGGTTCACGCTCTACGACCTGGACGAGGCCGTGATCAGCGATGGGCTCGAGGAACACAAGTACGTCGGCAACTCCGCTGCGGTCCTACGCGAACGGCTGGACGCGGCCTGGGAGGACGCGGTCCAGGGCCGAGCGGCACGCAAGCTCATCATCGAGGCCGGCGACGCGCTGAACGTCGACTGACGTCACGCCTCGGCTAGTCCGACCTGGACGAGGCGGAGCATCGATACGGCATAGTCCTCGGCTACGGCCGACACCAGCGGCGTTGCCATGTCCACCAGTACGCCGTCGAGCGATACCTGCAGGACGATCCGCGGAACCCCCGGGCCATCGTTGCTGTCTTCGCGCTCGAGGGCCAGGCCGAACACCGGGCCGTTGCTGGGGTTGCCCCACACGCCGGGAAGGTCGCGGGCGTGGACGGGGCTGCCGTCAGTGTGGCCGTCGCACCAGGAAGGGCACGGAGCCGTTGAGCGGATGACTCTGCTCGCCGAGGTGGTGGCGGTCATCGGGGCCTCCCGTGCGGACGTTTTGACCTAGCGCCTAGGGACATCGTGACGACCATGCCCTATGGTGTCAATATCTTAGGATAATCCGCGAGAGGGGAACGAATGACGCAGGGCTCCAAGTACCCAGACATTGCTGCAGCGATCAGGGAACGGATCGAGGCAGGCGAGTGGGAGCCCGGTGCACCCCTGCCAACCCTCGACACCCTCGCCGGCGAATTCGGGGTCAACCGCAACACCGTCCACCGCGCGATCGGCGCCCTTGAAACGCTCGGCTACGTCAACGCGACCCGCGGCGGCCGGGCCATCGTCCGGTTCGGCGCCGAACGCACCCGCCGACCCCGCGGCCACTACGTCAAGCGGAACCTATTCCTGCGCGGCTACTCGTTCCCGTCCGCCAGCGCCGGCGAACAGTGGATGAAGCACGGCGAAGCCGACAAGAACCCGACCGCGCTGACCGACCCGCGCATCGCAAAGCTCCTCGGCGTCGAGCCGGGCACGGTCGTACCCCGACGATTCCGGGTGACCGGGCCGATCAGCGAAGCCCCATTCCAGATCAACATCTCGTGGATCCACCCGCGGGTTGCGGACATCGTCGCCGACGTCGACAAGAACCCCGCCGCCGGTGAGTGGCTGTACCGCATCGAGAAGGCCGGACACTGGCCGCTCTCCTGGGTGGAGTTCCACCGCGCCCGCATGCCCAGCAAGGACGAGGCGAAGCTGCTGCACATCCCGACCAGCCTGCCCGTCCTCGAGATTGTCCGGCAGGGCACCTCCGGCGGCGACGACAAGCCGGTCGAGGTCACCGAGTACATCATCGCCAGCGACCGCGTCGAGACCGTCATGACCCTCGAGCGCGACGCCAGCGCCGTCGACCCTTGGCCCGACGAAGAAGACGGGGAGTAGCCATGCCAGCGATCGCGATCGGCACCCATGTCGGCTACCGCAAGAAGCGCAACGAGGACAGCTACTACGTCGGCGATTACCTCCTGGCCATCGCGGACGGCATGGGCGGGCACGTGGCCGGCGACGTGGCTAGCTCGACCGTCATCGACGCCGTCCGGGAGTTCGACCGGGCCTGCCCGCCGGGGCTGCTGGCCGCCGAGCTGGGCCAAGCGGTGCACGCGGCCAGCCACGCCATGCAGCGGCGGATCGCCGACCAGCCGGAGGTGGCCGGCATGGGCACCACCCTGGTCGCGGTGATGTGGTCACAGGGCCGGTACGCGCTCGCCAACATCGGCGACTCGCGCGCCTATCTGCTGCGCGCCGGGCGGTTGCGGCGCCTTACCGACGATCACGTCTACGGGCGGTTGTTGGCCGCGGCGGGCACCGTGCCCCTGCTGCCCGAGCGGCTGTCACGGTTCCTCGACGGCCGCCTGGACGGCCGGTCGCCGGACCTGTCACCCCTCGACGTGCGGGCGGGGGACCGGCTGCTGCTGTGCTCGGACGGGCTCAGCTCGTACGTCGATCAAGATGTCATCCGGCACGAGCTCGTGACGAACCCGCGGGAACAGGCAGTAGAACGGCTCATCGAGCTCACCCTTGATGCGGGCGCCCCAGACAACGTCACGGTGGCGGTCCTAGATACCTAGCCCGCCAAGCACGAAACGGCCCGCACCCCGAGGAAGGGTGCGGGCCGTTCCCGTTTGGTCTACTTCAGCGGCACCCGGACACCGGCGGTGAACGTCGACTCGTGCAACACGATCGACGTCAGCTTCGTCCCGGCCGGCACATCGAACACCAGCTTGCCATTCACCGCGTTCCCCGGGTTGATCGACTCGAGGAACGTCGAGTGGTCCTTGTTCGCCCACGTCCCCGCACCTGAGTCCACCGAGTACTCGGTGCCCTTCGCGTCGTACGCCTGCTGCGACATGTCGGAGAACACCTCCGCCGACGTGCCGACGTTCTTCACCGTGACGTCGACGAGGCAGAACTGGCCTTGCGCCTTCTCCCCGTACTCGGCCGGCCCGACCGACGTGGCACCGCACGCCATGTTGGTGACGGTGAACTGGAACTTCCCGTCGGTGGCCGCCTTGCCCATCTGCCCGGCCGCGGCGTTCTTGCCCTTGACGTTGTCGTCCAGGTCGCCGGCCACCTTCGCTGTGCCGCCGAGCACCAGGGTGAACAGGCCGACGCAGCCCAGGACGCCGAGCAGCACGATCCCGCCGACGATCCACGGCCATTTGCGCTTCTTCTTCGGCGGCGGCTGCGCGCCGGCCCAGCCGGGCGGGGGAGCGCCGTAGGGCTGCCCGGAGGTGGGCTGCTGGTGCGGGTTGAACTGGGGCGGCTGGTAGGTCACGAATGGCTCCGAGCGGACCGGGATCGGTGGACTGGTGTGCGGCCGGGCCCCAGTCCACGAAACCCGACCGCACCTGTTCAACGGCGTGCCGGTGCGTGGGGATGTGGCCCGCTCAGCAGGAGTGACGTTGGTCGATCGGACGATCGCTGATGGCAAACGAGCGATGCCCGAGGTGTTTCTGCATGCAAGGCCGTTGGCGGCTACGAGTTCCAGTGCGGGATGTCCTCCCACGGCCTGTCTGCTCGGCCGCCGGCAACCGCGAGACGCTCTTGGTCGGGCATCAGCATGGTGAGGTCTCTGCGGCAGTGGTCGATCACCTCATCGATCAGGTAGGCGACCAGTTCTGGCGCCTCATCAGGAATTTGGTGCCCGGCGTCAGCCGCGACGATGAGCGGCGTGTCGAGGCTCCAGGCCAGGCGTCGCTGATGTGCCAGCCATAACGGGTCGAGCGCCTCCGCCGGCCAGGGTGGTTCCCACCGGCCTGGGGTCCGGGTGACGACGGCTGATCTCACCTCGCTCGCACGCCGCGATTGCAGCACCTCGACCTCTCCGGTAAGGGTGTCGAAGTGGGTCGCGTCCGGGCCGTCCCCGTCCGGCGGCTGCGGGATGTCGACGACTGGCCACAGCGCCAGGCGGGGGATGGAACCGTCGACATGGACGGCTCCGATGACGCGGCGCTGGTTGCGGCCGGTGAAGACGCGGGCGATGAGGCTGCCGACGGAGTGGCCCACGACGACAAGGGGGCCGATGATTCCTGCCTCGGCGAGTTCGGTTTCGAGTTCGATGGCGAAGGCGCTTTATGGCAGCGGCGGGTTCGGTTCCGGGCGGGGCGGCCGGGTGCCGGTGCCCGGCCGGTCGTAGGTGAATGTTGGCACGTTGCTGCGGATGAGGTTGATGACGGGTTGCCATGAGTCGCCGTCGGTGCCGAGCTGGCTGATGAAGACGACGGTCGGTGACAGGTTGTAGCTCGGCATCGGACTCCTCTGGTGCGGGGCGATTTGGGGGGGCGATTGGGGGGGCGGTCAGCCGGTGGGGCCGTGGGGGGCGACGCCCCCCGTCATCCGACAGATACCTCTCCCGCGAGTCACCCCATTTCGGTATAGGTATCTAGCTATCTTCTCAGCTCATGGCAGGGATTTGAGAAGTTCGACGGTTCGCGAGCGACTCTCTTCTTTCGCTGCTTCGCCGCCCCCCATGGGGGGCGATCGCCCCGTTACCTTTTTCGGGTCCCCGTTGGGGATGCTCGGTCGCCTGGTCCGGCATGACTGACTGCCCCTGTCGTTCGCATGATCCGGGGGGTGTTGTTACCGGGCCGGGTGGCGCCGACGGACCGCTCATAGGGACCCGGCCACCCTGCACGCCATAGGGTTGGTCTCTTCGTAACGTGGCTGCCGGCAGTCGACGCCTGACACGGCGACCGAGACACGGCTGCTGTCGCGGGGAGGCGATGTGCACGGCGACTACCAGGTCTTTCTCGGTTTGGACGTGGGTAAGGACGGTCACCACGCGGTCGCGTTGAACCGCGAGGGAAAGCGGCTGCACGACGCCCCGCTGGTCAACACCGAAGCTAGGTTGCGGCAGGTGTTCACCAAGCTTGCCAAGCACGGCGCGGTGCTGGTGGTTGTGGACCAGCCGGCCTCGATCGGTGCTCTGCCCGTCGCGGTGGCCCGGGCGTGCAGTGTTCAGGTCGCCTATCTGCCTGGTCTGGCGATGCGCCGTATCGCCGATCTGCACCCCGGTGCGGCGAAGACTGATGCCCGTGACGCCTATGTCATCGCGGACGCCGCCCGGACCCTGCCGCACACGCTGCGCCGGGTTGATGTCGGTGACGAGACCTTGGCCGAGCTGGAAGTCCTCGTCGGGTTCGATGATGACCTCGCGGGTGAGGCCACCCGGGTCGCGAACCGGATCCGCGGGTTGCTGACCCAGATCCATCCCGCTCTGGAACGTGTCCTGGGCCCGAAAGTGCAGCACAAAGCCGTCCTCGAGGTGCTGTCGCGATGTGGTGGCCCCGCCGGGCTGCGCAAAGCCGGCCGGTCGAAACTGCTGGAGATCGTCCGGCCGAAGGCCCCGCGGATGGGCGAGCGTCTGGTCGAGCAGATCTTCGCTGCCCTCGGCGAGCAGACTGTGACCGTCGCGGGCACGGCAGCGGCGGAGAAGATCCTGCCGAAGCTGGCCGACAGCTTGCGTGATGTGCTCCAGCAACGCGATGACCTTGCGATCGAGGTCGAGGGGATGCTTGATGCTCACCCTCTTGCCGAGGTCCTGACATCGATGCCCGGCATCGGGGTCAGGACCGCAGCCAGGATCCTGCTCGAAGTCGGTGACGGCACCGCCTTTGCCACCCCAGGACATCTGGCCGCTTACGCCGGCCTGGCTCCGGTCACCCGCCGCTCCGGCACGTCGATCCGAGGCGAGCACCCACCCAAAGGCGGCAACAAGCAACTCAAACGCGCGTTCTTCCTCGCCGCCTTCGCTTCGCTGTCACATCCGCCGTCGAGGACCTACTACGACCGCAAGAGAGCCCAAGGCAAACGGCACAACGCCGCCCTCATCTGCCTCGCCCGCCGCCGGGTCGACGTCCTGTTCGCCATGCTCCGCGACCAACAGCCCTACCAAGCCCGACCGGCAGAACATGCCCTCGCCGCTTGACGGAACCCATAGGGACACCCCCCCCATTGCCCCCCATCGCATGGGGGGCGATACGGCTCATGCCGGCACCGCCGAACCGGGCACAACGGCACGGTCGTCCTCCACGAGGGCCACCCACTGCACAGACGCGGCATGAGCAAGAGCCGCATCGAAGAACGGTTTGTTTGCCGAGCCGATGTTCTTGCGCAGCAAGTACCGCAACGCCGGACCGTCATGGGCCTGCACCCGCCGGAAGATCAGCCGTGCCACCCGGTCAATCGAATGATCCACACCTTTCGCGGCGAGACTCACTGCTTCCGTCTCAGCTACCCGGTCGGCGAGCTTTTCCGCCTTACGCCGCGCTGCCTCCTGCCGGCCGAACTCCATCAGCCGGTCCCGGGTCGCACACGACACCCGCCACAACATCCGCGCTAGCTCGATGTCTTCGTCGGAGACGACCATCCGCCCGTCGAGCGCACACAGCAACGACGACAACTTGCACAACATCAGCGGCTCGTGGGAGTCGAGCTCATCCACCACCACCTCAGCGGACACCTTCGCGACGTGTGCCCGGCGCAGCTCCGCTTTGAACGCTTCGGGGAACGCCACCACGCCCTTCCTCGGGAGCCCGTCCGGGCCCTCGAGGGGCAACTGGAAACCGTCCGGCATGAACGGCCCCACCTCCGGAATGTCCGGGTCGAGGGCCGACAGCCACAGGAACCGCTGCGGGGTGCCGGGGCCTCCGTCGGCGAGTAGATCCTGCGCCACCGCGGGCTGGTAGCCGATCACCATGCCCAGCGAGTAGGTGTTGCGCCCCACGAAGCGTGTCGTGGCCTCTTGCGCGTTGGCCTGCCCGAGCGCCTGCCCGGTCCAGGCAGTCCGGATCGCGGCGCCGATCGTGGTGCCTTGCCGTTCCTTCATCATCTTGGACAGCGTCTGGCCCTCGTCGAGGTACAGGAACGCGTTGTGCCGTACCTGCCCGCGTACCTTCTCCATCACCGGGTCGCCGGCGTTCGCGTACTTCGTTGACCGAGTGTGCAGCACTCCCGTCGGTCGTTCAGCCGTGCCCATGAACACCTCGGCGATGCCTTCGCCGGTGCCCAATCCAACACCGTCGCGGAAGCGGTCCATGTCGGTGTGGCCGTCGAGCGCCGACAGGTAGCGCGGCGGTCGGACGAGGTCGTCGGCGCACTGCACGGCGGTGGTCTTCCCGACGCCGGATGGTGCGACCAGCGCGACGAACAGGTTCATGCACCCGTTGGGTCCGCGCCCGGAGTCGAACTTCAGTTCGTGCGAGACCATCCCAGATGCTCGAGCGAGGACCGAACCGAGAACGGCGTCCGCCGAATTGACGGTGGCGTGCGCGGCCTGCCTGATGTCCTTGAACAGTTGCCGGGCGCCCCAAAACTCCTCCGGCAGGTTCGCCAGTGGCACCGCTTTGCGCCCGTCCTCGATTGCCTTCGCCGCGACTTGCTCAGCGGATGCCCACGGGTCCTCGGGTGGTTCGAAGGCGGGGTCGTCGAACTCGGCGCCCCAGACGATGTCGGTCACTGCGGCCCGCCGGCGAGTTCGTAGGTCTCGCTACTGCGGTACTTGCGGTACCAGGCGCAGCCCGACCCGGCCGGTAGTCCGCTTACCCAGTCGACGGGGCCGCCACGGTAGTTGTAGCCGTGCGGGTAGCCGCGGGATTCGTACTGGCGGGCGGCTTGCTGTTTCATCGCCCGAACCTCGGCCTGAATACGCGCGGCCTGGAACAACGTGGTGTTGTCGTGGTCGTGTCGGAGTCGCCGTTGCGAGTCGCTTCGGCCGTCGATCAGGCCTTTGCCGTAGGCGGCGAGCACCATATCGAGGAGCTCGGCTGCGCCGTACAGCTTCTCCTCGGGTGGCTCGTCGGTTACCGTCAAGATGTCAGCTCCCGTAGTCAGGTACGTGGGCGAGACGAGCTAGCCGTGGCGCTGCAATCGCCGCGGCTTTCGTCATTTCAGGCCGCGGCTTCGCGCGGTGTCTCATCCGCTGCGCACATCGCTGCGAGCTGCTCGAGCAGGGCGCCGTAGCGCAGGGCGTTCTCCGGCTTGAGTCGGTCTTCCCGGTTCTCCCAGCGCCAGACGGCCTGTGGGGAGACGCCCAGGTCGCGGGCGATACGGGATAGGGAGACGCCGGCGCGGACACGGATGGCGCGGCGCTCGCTCTGGGCGGGCAGCTTCTGAATGGCACGGAGCTCGTCAACCACGGAGAACGTGGGCGGAGGTCGGTTGTCGGTGGTCGTCATGGGAAGGATCGTAACCCAACATCGTGAAGTGACCTAGAAGTACTTCACGATTACGTGCTACCGTCATGGCATGCGAACGACGATCACCGCCATGCCCACCGAGCCCCCACCCGCCACCACACCGGCTGGCGCAGGGTGGCTCAAGGCTGTGTGGGATCAGGTCACCGGCGACCGCGCCCTCATCTACATCGGCCTCGCGCTCAGCGTCGCGGCACTCGTCTACCTCGTCCGCCGCGCCCGCAAGGTCGCCCGCTCCGAACGGCCCGACGACACCCTCGCCACGCTCGGCATGCTCATCGGCCTCGGCTGGTCCGGCGAAGCCATGTGGGTCATCGGCACCCAGAAACTGCACGTGCCCGTCCCGCTGCTCGTCCTGCTGCTGCTCGTCCTGGAGGTCAACCTCGCCGTCGCGATGATGCGCGCCAAACGCCACCACCGCGACGAGGGACACCCCGGCAGCTACGGCACCACCGCCTGGGTCATCGCCGGCTCCATGGCACTGATCGCCGCGTTCGCCTCACACTCCATCGCCGAAGCCGCCCTGCGCGTCGCCATCCCCCTGCTCGTCACCAAAACGTGGTGGGACGGCATGGTCGGCGCCGGCGCCAAGAGGCTCACCGGCTCCATCTCGTGGCGGTGGACACCGCGGCGGCTGCTGCTGTGGCTCGGCGCGATCGAGCCGGGGGAGAAAGACGTCGAGACGGTTCACCGGGACCGGCTGACGCAGCAGATGACGCAGCTGGAGTTCCGGCGCCGATACGGCAACGACCGGACCCAGGAACGCTCCGCGAAGAAGCTCGCCCGGCTGTCGCTGACCGCCGACGAGGCGATCATCGCGGAGGTGCGTCAGCGCGTCAGCCGCGCGTCATGGTTCACCGTCATCCCGCTCCCGCCGCAGCCGCTGACGCAGCCCGCCGACGGCTCCACGGGAACGCCGGCCAGCGCCGTGGCGAAGGTGCGTGACGCGGCGGTGACGATCCCGCCGATGCGCCGCTCGAAGCCCGTGACGCGGCCCGCTACCAGTGGTGACGCACGTGGCGCGGACCCGGCGACGCGCGCCGCGCAGCTGTTCCTGACGCAGCAGGTCGACTCGATCCGGGAGGCCGCCAGGCGGGTCCCCGGCGCGTCGGAGGCGACCGTTCGGCGCCGCGTCAACGAGGCCCGTGACGCAGCCAGCGGCGCGTCACCTGACGCACCTGACCTTCCCATCAGCGAGCCGAAGCAGCCCGTCACGGCGGGCGTCAACGGCCACCACCCGACCACCCCCGAAGGAGCCTGACCATGACCGACCAGCCCAACGTCGAGGTCATCACGACCATGCGCCTCGGAGCGCAGACGAAGACTTTCACCGCCACCGCCACGACCGAAGGCGAGCCGGGCAACACCGCCCGCGCGCTGCTGTTCGCCGTCCGCGACGACGCCGTCAAGTGGACCTACGACATGGAGCGCACCCGATGACCACCATGCCCAACGAGCTCGCCACCAAGAGGCCCGCGAACAGCCAGATCCGCCGGCACCGGCACACCGCCGGTGAGAAGCAGACCCGCACCATCGACGGCCAGTTCCGTGCCGTCCGTGGAGGCCCCTCCCTCACCGCCGTCCTGACGTGGTTGATCACCGTCATGCTCGCCGCCGGGTTCGCCGGCTACCTCCTGTCCACCTTCTGACCTGCGTAGATCCCGGAGGTATGTGCGCACATGGCACGCGCAACCGGCACCCGGGCCGCTGCGATCCGCCGCCGCACCAAACACGAACAGCGGATCAACGAGCACCCCCACCCGCTCGACCGGCTCACCAAGACCTGGGCGTGGGTGCACGCGGAAGCCCGACGCCACCCCCACCTGCTCGACCAGACCATCCGACGCCTGCACCAACTCGGCGCCGACCTCAACGACCTCGAAGCGAACCCCGGAAGGGAGACCCCGAAGTGACCGTCGCAGCCCACAACAACCACCCGCATGTCACCGACGGTGAGCATGTGCGTGGTGGTGTGCGCGGCCCGGAAACCGCGCGGGTACTGCCGATCCGGCCCGATATCGACCCGCGGACCGCGCGCACCCGCGCAATATCACGGTCCCCAGTAGAGATCCAAGCCAACAAGACCAGCAAGATTCGTAACTTTGCGTCAACCCACGCGGAGGAGGCGCGGGACGCCGCCGCAGACTCGTGGCTGGCCCACAGCCGGCTGCGCCCGCTCGGCGACACCGCCCGTGACGTCCTCCACCCGCACGGCGCCGCCGACGTCCTCGCCGGACCGTTCCGGCTCGCCGTCGAAGCCATCGCCCACCTGCTGCACGAGTCCGTCGCCACGAACAAGCGGGCCGCGGTCACCTTCACCCTGCTCGTCCTTTCCCTCGCCACCGCGTGGGCGATCGCCGCCTACGCCTCCTGACCCTCTGGAAGGAGGAACTCATGAACTGGCTCAACTCCCACTGGCTCCAACTGACCCTCATCGCCGGCGTGATCGTGCTGCTGGTCTTCGGCCGCAACAAGATCCTCCCGAGGGTTCAGGAGAACAAGTTCATCCTGTGGCTCGCCTGGATCGTCACCGCCGTCTGCGGTCTGGTCCTCGGCTGGGCGCTCATCGACGTCGCAGGCTGGGTGACCAGCCTGCCCACCACCTTCGGCGGAGTCGTCGCCTCCCTCGGCGCGATCCTCGCCGTGGTCGCCGGCTGGTGGGCGATCAGCATGCTCGTCGAGATGTTCCGCGACCTCGCCGACGGTGTGCCTGACGGCGACGCCCGCAAGGCCGCCCTGTGGGTGCCGACGCTGGCTCCGGCGGGACTGTCCGCGGCGTGGGGGATCGTCACGAACCCGCGCGGTATCGGCACCGGCATCACCGCCGCGGTCATCGCCGGGATCTCGCTGGTGTTCCTCTTCAAGATCGTGAAGGCGGCGCTGGCCGGGAAGAAGGGCGAAACCGTCTGGAAGTGGTTCGCCGCCGCCGCCAGCCTGCTTTGCGGGCTGCTGATGATCCCGCTGCTGGCGTTCGCCGACTCCTTGTCGCAGCAGTACCTGCCCGGTAACTGGCCGACCGGTCTGCGCATCGTCATCGGCTTCCTCGGCGTCGGCCTGCTGATCTGGGCAATCGTCGACCTGGTCCCGAAGAAGAAGCAGGGCGAGAAGCGCATGTCCCCCGACGAAGGGGTCCGGGCGTTCCTCACCTTCGGCCTGCCCGCCCTAGTGCTGTGCGGCGCGGTGGCGGTCGGCGCGATCAGTGACGCCGCCACTGAGCAGGGCAACATTCTGGTCGGGAGCATGAAGTGACCCGCGCCCCGATGAGCCCGGCGCCGCAGGGCGGGCAGCCGGAACGCAAGGAGAAGACGGCGGCGGCCCTGTTCGCCGGGTTCATGACCCTGGCCCTCGGCAGCGCCGGTCTGCTCATCGCCGCGCTCGCGGTCGGGCTCGAGCGGTCGGTGGCCGGCGGCGCGGTCGAGCGGGGGCGGGCACGGCAGCGCGGGCAGGGCTGGCTGGCTAACCAGCGGGCCTGGCTGGACGCCGACCATCAGCGCCGCACCGCTACTGCGGACACCCGCCGCCGATGGCTGGAGGCGGGTGCCGACCCGACGACCGAACCGGCCCGCCCGTCGACGGCCAGCAAGGCCGGTAACGCGCTGCGGCGGCTGCTCGCGAACGTCGCGGTCGCCGGGTCGGATTTCCGCGACGGGTTCCGCGACGGGTGGAAGGCCGCCGACGACAAGCGCAAGGCGGGTGGCTCGTTCCGGGAGATCACCCACGCCCGGCCGGGCGGCTCCGGCACCGACACGCCCGACGAGCGGGTGTGCGGCACCTGCAGACGGCCCGCCGTGCCGGTCACCGGCAACGGCTTGTGCGGCGACTGCGAGGCCGTGTTCAAGCCGCAGCCCGACCCCGCCGCGGCCGGAACCGGCAGGCCCGCGGGCAGCAAGCCCAGCCCTCGCCCGCACATCGGCGTGCCGTCCACAGCCGGCACCGTCACCGACGGCCGCACGCCGGCGGTCCTCGGCGACGATCAGGCCGACCGGCTGCGGTCGGTACTGAATGGCACCGGACCAGACATCACCCGCGGCGCCTGTCCCGTGTGCGGCGCCTTCGGCAACCTGACCATCTTCGGCTGCTGCGAGCCGTGCGTGCAGCAGGCCGGCCATGCGCTGTGCGGGCAGTGCCGCAACCCGATGATCCGTGACGGTGGCGTGTACCGGCACAGCCGCCACCAGCAGTGCACCGCCGTCGCCCCGGTCGGCAACGAGATCTCCCGGCCCCGCACCGAAGGCGCCGGAACCCTCACTACTGAAGGAGAACCCATGAAGGACCTTGACGAGATGGTCGGCGACAGCAACGACCGGCTCGAACAGGAACGTGAGCGCATCAACAACCTCGGCCCCGGCCGTCACTCATTGAACACGCCGCTCGAGCAGTCCGGCGGCAACCGGCGCAGCGGCCCGGGTGGAACCGGTGCGGGTGGAACCGGTGCGGGTGAGTCCAACGCGAGCGTCCTGCGCGGCAAGCTCACCGGCATCAAGCAGGACCTGCACCAGATGGCCGAGCTCACCGACCAGCTCGCCAAGGTCCGGGAGCAGATGGCGGCGAAGGTCCGCGAATCCGACGAGTTCGCGCAGGCCACCGGCCAGTCCAACCAGGCCCGGCAGGCGCTGGACGAGGCGAGCGCCGTTGCCGCGGCGATGGGCCAGCACCTCGGCTCGTTCTCCGAGGGCGCCGTCAGCGCCGAGGAACAGATGGGCGCGGCGTCCGACGGGCTGCGCGTCGCCGAGAACGCCGAGGACGAGCTGCGCTCCGCCGGCGCCGACGGGCGCGCTGTCGCCCCAGCCGGGGCCGGGGCCTGACGTTCCGACGATCCCTGTCCGCCCCGAACCTGTGTCGGGGCGGGTGGAATCCGCTGGACCCGTACACCACCAGCTCGAGCAGAAAAGGACCACCACGATGACGACCACAGCCACCCCGACCCGGCCGCCCGCGCAGGCGCCGCGACCGAACCTGCCCAAAGGTGTGCGCTGGTCGAACGCCTGGAAGGTCGACGGGGTCCTCACCGAAAGCCCTGACCCGGGTGTGGAGATGCCCGTCAACGAGCAGTGGGAGCTCACCGGCACGATGTGGGTGTGCCCGGCCGGGCAGTGCCTCACCACCGCGTGGACGTTCGAACCGGTCGACGGCGAAGAGGACAAGCCGGCCTGCACCCGGCACCTGACCCGGCTGGTCGCCTCGCGGGTCGACGCCACCGACGCGGACCCGGCCGCGGGCGCCTACGCGCGGGCGAAGGCCCACATCCGCGGCGTGTACGAGCGGCGCCGGGACGCCGCTGTGGCTGCCGCGCAGCAGCGGATGACCGCCGCGCAGCAGGCCGTCACCGACGCCACCCGCGCGACCGCCGCCGACATGCGCGGGCATGTTCCGTCGCTGGCCGCCTCGAGCATGCTGCTGGCCGGCGGCACCTACGCATCTCTGGCGCAGCCGTGGATCGCCGCAGCGGTCGGCGCCGGGATGTGCTCGCTGGGCGTGGTCGCCGCCTACCTGGCCGCCTGGTGGCTGCGCCAGATGCGCGCGCGTAACCGGGCCGACGCCAAGCAGGCCCGCCGGGACAAGCAATTCGCCTGGCACATCGCCGCGGGCACCCTCGCCGCCGGCGTGTGGCTGATCTGCTCCGCGGGGGCCAGTGTGCTGCCGCTGTTAGGGCAGGTGCTGTTCACGCTGCTGTTCGGTCTGCTGCTCACCTTCGCCGTGAACAAAGCCCACTGGGACGACCTGTGGGCGACCCGCCGCCGATTGAAGGAGATGGCCCGGCTCCGCGCCGAGGCGGAGGCCCGCCGCGCGGCTGAGGAAGCCGAACGCCTCGCGCAGCAGCGCGCCGCCCCGGAACCGACCACCCCGGCCGAGCCGGACAGCAACGACCCCACCGTCGTGGGGGCGCGCATGGCCGCCGAGTGGCAGCGGATCTCCCGCACCCAGGCCGCCGCGAACGCCTTCCCGCAAATGGCCCGCACCTGGATCGACCCCGCCAAGACCCAGCCGGTCACCGCCCCCATCGACGGCAAGGTGATTCGGATCGGCTGGGAGTTCTTCGGCCAGTCCGAGCCGGGTGTGCTTGTTGCTCGTGGCGGGATGCAGGCACCCGTGGTGGCAGCCAAGGACTGGCTCACCGCCGTACTGTTCGACGGCCGTCACGATCCTGGCACCGTGTCACTTCTTGACCGCCCCGGGGGTCAGGCCAACCGGTTCACGCTCATCGTCACCGACTCCATCCCCCTCGGTGAGCCCGTCCGCTGGCAGGGCAAAGCCGGTGTCAGGAAGCTGCCCGACGGCACCATCCTTGTGCACCGGGGACGGGCCCTTGACGGCAACGACTATCACCACCCGATCTACGTCCCGGGCCAAGCGTTCGGCGGTCTCGACGTGGGCACCCGCGGCGGCGGTAAGAGTGCCGGCACCATCCTGTACCTGCTGAACTGCCTCGCAGCTGGCATTTTCCCGTTCCTGTTCGACCCGAAGCAGCTCGTCAACTACCCCGACTTCATCGGCATCTTCCCCATTGGCGTGACCGCCGAGCACCGCGACGCTTTCCTCGCCGCCTTGGCGGCGGAACGTAAGCGTCGTGAGCGAGAGATGAGCCGCAAGCCGCTGGTCGACGAGTTCGGTCGGGAGGTGCACGGTGAGGCCCGCTGGGACTTGCGTAACGGCCCGCCGATCACTCACGTCTGGGAGGAGTTCCACGACCTCGCCAATCTCGAGGAGTTCGTCGCCGGGTTGGTCAACCACATCCGCTTCGAGCGGGACGCGGCAATGGGCGGCAAGTTCGTCACGCAAGGCGGCGGACTGGCGGATCTGAGCAGTTCAGTCCTGCGCGGCCTGCTCAACCAGACCGAGCTCACGACGTACCGCATGGACGACCACCAGGCCCGGCTGGCTGGGCGCAAGGACGGCGCTTACACGGCATCGGACCTGCCGCCACTGCCGGGCATGTGCCTGGTGACCGCCCCGGAGGCCCCACCGATGCCGATGCGGACGGCCTACGTGCCACGCACCCTGAACCACCCGGACAGTGTCTTCAACACACTGTGGGGCCGGTCGGCGGAAAAGGTGCTGCAGTTGCCGCCACCTTCGTTGCCGGAGGCAACCCTCGAAGTGTTCCGCCGGCACGGTGTGATTGAGATCTGGGAGCGGGCACAAGGCCCGGGCGGGCTGAACAGGCTGCTGACAGACGCCGAGAACGAGCAGTACGGTGGCCCCTCGCCAGCGCCGACCGGAACCCTTGCAGGTCGTCCGCTGCTCGAGGCGGCAGATGTGCTGCTGGCGATCGTGTGGCACCGGCCAGGGTGTGATCGTGCCGCAGTGGATGCGCACCCGGCGTGGGTGAAAGGCGTGGGACGTGTCCCGGACCCGTCGACCGTCTCTAAGGCAGTCACGAAGCTCGACAAGGCGGGGAAGCTAATCCGCGAGGGCTCCAACGTGAACCGCACATACCGGCTCACCGACAAGGCAAGCGCCGACGGTGAGCGCATCTACCGGAATCTGTTCGGCGCCGCCGAGCAGCAGCGGCAGGCCGAGGCCACCGCCGAGACGCAGGAGGAAACCAGTGAGTGACACCGCGAAGTGGGCGTACGACGACGACCGCTGCTATCACGGCATCCGCGAATCCGATACTCGGAACCGGATTGTCGTTGAGCACAGCACCTACGGCCCGACCGAGCGCGGCCAGGCCACGCCGGCGTACGAGTTGCACTCACCAGACCCGGTCGTCGAGCTTCACTGGGGGTACGACGGATCCGGTCCGCACCGTGCCGCCGCGGCGATCCTCACCGACGCGTTGGGGTGGGAACCCTCCCGGCAGATGGTTAACGCGTTCGTGATGGACTGGCTGAGCATGGCGTCGGCGGAGTTCTGGTTCCGTCGCCCGGCGATCCTGCGGTGGGCGCGGGGTCTGCTGTGCCAGCACGGTCAGCACGACCTGCCGGCGCCGCTCGCCGAGCTGCCACCGGTGAACCCGCTGAAGTACCAGCGCGGGCCGCGCGGTGGTGCCGGGTGAACCGGTCAGCGGATCTCTTTGAGTACCACGATGATGCGGTTCTCCGAGGGCTCACCGTCAACGATTTCGGCGACTCCTTCGTCGGGGACGACGCGGTAGTCGGTGTGCTTGATCCGGTCGCCTTTGCGGCGCATGCGGATGGTGGGGGACAGGCGCGGGTCGAAGGGCAGGTCGATCTCGTCGACCAAGACGCGGTCGTCTGTGCTGGCGGCGACGAACTTCACCCGGTACATGCGCTCATGGTGACGGATCAATCGCGGGCGGTCCAGTCGTGACCGCCGCGGCGCCCGCCCGCACCGGCCTGCGCTGGGGTCAGGTGTACGGCATCGACGTCATCGACCACGACTCGTGGATGGCCGGCGCCCCGGTCATCGTCGTCAACGACTATGTCGGGCAGTCGCGGCAGAAGCGCCGCGCCCGGGAGAACCAGCACCGCGACGACAAACCGTGGTCCGACCTGATCGTCGGTAGCCCGCGGGTTTTGTGGGAGGGCGGGTGCACCGACGCGGAGCTCGACGAGATGGAACGCCGGTTCATCCAGGACGTGCCGCTCGAGCAGCGGCCCAGGTTAAACTATCTACTGAACGAGGACAACCCGCACCGGATCGAGAAGTACCGGCAGGTTAACCAGCGGCACGCCCGTGACGGCCGCCGCGATGAGGACCCGTGGCAGCCGACCGAGTACCGGCCTGAAGCGTACGGCTACCGCCCGGCCTCGCAGGCTCATTCGGCGGCGCCGGCCCGCCGCGAGTGGAAGCCGTGGCAGAAGGCTCTCGCCGGGTACGGCGGCGCCTACCTGACACTGATTCTGGGCGGCTGGGTCGCGCTGGAGCACTGGTACGACTTCGACGCCTGGTGGCAGCCGCCGGCAATCTGCGCTCTTATCCCGCCCGCCGCTTTGCTAGCAGCGGTCGTGGTGCTGGCAACAACCCGCGGTAAGAAGCCACGGCGCTCAAAGCGGAGCCGCCGATGACCGCTTAACGCGGGAAATCCTTCACACACGCCTAATGCACGGGTGGCATACACCAGCAGGCAGATGCTGCCGTTGCACAGGTCGCAGCAGTGGCCCGTCGGCCGGGCCCGCTACTCGCCACGCAACCCCGGGTAGGTAATCCTGTGGCTGGAGGCCGGCGCAGACAGCCGGCGAAGGGGCGTTGCAGGCTGCTGACATACGTGCTCACACTTCCGGAGCCTCGATCAAAAGCATGCTTAAGAGCATTGGCGTTGACCCGCATGAACCCTTAGCAGCGCGGCCAAGCTGAGTACGGCTTGAGCAGGTCTAG